>QHUV01000064.1 GCA_003222065.1 Gemmatimonadota bacterium
GTCAGCCTCGATTGCATGGTCGAACCAGCCCTCGTCGACGCGACACTGACCATTGCCTGAGCTGAAAACGAGATCGACGTGATCGGTGCCTTGCTTGGCCTTCGCGAGCCAGTGCGGAAAAGTGATGTTCGTCCAGTAGCCGGCGAGTGCGAGCGCTTCGAGCGCCTTTTCGACGTCGGCGCGACGCACGAACAGGTCGAAGTCCTTCGTTTCGCGAATGATGCCGGTATAGTGAAGAATGGCGTGCGACCCGCCGACCAGGAACGGCACCCGCGCGTCGCTGAGGACGTGCAGGGTGCGACGATAGAACGTGTTGGTGTCGCGTCCGGGGTCGTCGAAGGTCAGCTGATTGGTCATATCGTCACTACAGGAAAGCGCAACTGCTGGAAGCGCAACTGCTGACGGCGCAACTGCCGGACGGCGTAACTGCCGGACGGCGCAACTGCTGAGGAGCGCAATCGCTTAAGAGCGCAACCGTTGACCTGAAGTGCAATTCCGGGGCTAGGCCAGAGCGCGGCGATTCGGTGGCCCGAATCTGTCGGTAGTAGCTGCACCCGAACGCGAGAGGGCGAGATGGCAATGGGGCCGGATGTCGTGCGGATTGCCGCGGTGAGCGACATCCATTACGCGAAGGATTCTCACGGCGCGTTACAGCCTCTTTTCGGGCAGATTACCGAAAGTGCGGATGTTCTCATCCTTGCCGGCGACCTCACGGATTACGGACTTGCCGAAGAGGCGAAGGTTCTCGCGCGCGACCTGACAACGACGGTGAAAATTCCGGTTGTCGCGGTGCTCGGAAATCATGACTACGAGTCCGGCCAGGTGGCGGAGCTTGTGAAGATCCTCGCCGACGCAGGCGTGAGGATTCTCGACGGCGACACCTTCGAGACGCACGGCGTGGGTTTCGCCGGGGTGCGCGGGTTCTGCGGAGGATTTGGTCGCGGCGCGCTCGGTGCGTGGGGCGAGCCGATCATCAAGCAGTTCGTTCATGAAGCGGTGAATGAGGCGCTCAAGCTGGAGTCGGCGCTGGCGCGCCTGCGCACCGATCACCGCATTGCGATTCTGCACTATGCACCGATCCGAGATACGGTCGAAGGCGAGTCACCGGAGATTTACCCCTTTCTCGGATCCAGTCGGCTCGAGGAGCCTTTGTCACGCTTCGACGTAACGGCTGTCTTCCACGGACACGCGCACAAGGGGAAACCGGAAGGAGCGACGTCGAAAGGCATTCCCGTTTACAATGTCGCGCACCAGGTGTTGAAGGCGTGCTATCCGGACCGGCCGGCCTTCCGACTATTCGAGGTCCGCACGACGGTGTCGCACACCGACGGGGTGACGCCGATAGCCGACCGCCGCCATTGGGGAAGACGTAGCACCGACCGCGGCTCGGCCGCCCAACAACCGCAGGAAGAGAATCCGTCGCCGAGCTGACAGCGTAGAGGGTCGGGCGTGGAGCGTGACAGCGGTCGCGACGTCTCGTTAGGGTTCGACGTTCGCCGAAAAGGTTGCTGCGCTGTCGTCATCCGAAGGTGCTTGCGGCTCGCGTGGCTGGGTTGCGAGATAGAAGTTCGCGCGCGCGAGATCGGCCTCGAGCTGATTCTTGCGCGACACGTCGAATAGGGCCCGGATCGCGTCGGTCAGTCCCGTATGACAGGGATGGTAGCCGATCTCGACGTCGAGATGCGTGCCGCCATTCCTACCGGGCGAAAATCGGATGAGCCCGTTGCAGTCGACGACGGACTTCGGCACGGATCGCCAGGCGATGACGACGTTAGGCACGTACTTCGTCACCTGAGCATCCCACGCCAACAATTCTCCCGATGGAGACATGACTTCCCAGTGCGAGCGGCCGTCCTGATAGTCAGTCACGCTACGGAGAGACTGCACGACGCGCGCAAAATTCTCGAAGTCACGGCAGAACTCGAACACCTCGCGCACAGGCCGCTCGATGTCGAGCGACGTTCGGAGACGGAATCGCCGACGCGCCGCACCCGCGCGAAGCAATTGTCGGGTCAAAGCGGGTGCGAACGCAGCAAATAACAGCGCCGTGGCGGCAACGCGTGTCGCGGCTGCGCTACGGCCGCGACGCAGCGAGGCGTAACCGAACAGCGTACCGCCGAGGATCGCCTCGGCGAATTGTTCCGCGCCTGGCGGGCGTCTAGTCGTTGGGCCGGTCACGATGATCGGATCAGAGTACGAAGTCGCATCGGAGAAACCCTGCTCTCGCAAACAGAGTGCCCGAATTGCCGAGGGCGCTACGCGCGGTCAGGAAGCCCTTCAGCTCCCTCGCCTGCGGACAAATCGCTCTAGGTGCTCGAGCGCTTGCGGCATGTCGGTGCGCCCGAAACCGATGCGAAAGTGATTCCCATCGTGCTGGAATTGGGATCCAGGGAGGAGAAGGACGCCCTCGGCTTCAACGAGCTCGGCGCAAAAACGATCTATTTCGCCAGTGCGCAGGCGTGGGAAGGCGACGCTGCCAGCGCGGGGTCGTGTCCAGATGAAGTGCTCGCCGAAATCATCGAAGAATCGGTCGAGAAGTGGAAGGTTGTTCGCGATGATCTCTCGACTCCGCGCGATCACCCGCTCTCGGGCGCGAAGGGCGATGATGGCGAGAATCTCGCTCGGCGCGCTTCCACAGATCGTCGTATAGTCCTTCAAACGACTCAACCGCTCACGCAGCGCCTCGTCGTGCGTCGCGATCCAGCCGACGCGCAGGCCGGCCAGGGCGAAGACCTTCGACATGACGCCGAGGCTCGCAGTGCGGCGTCCGAGGTCCACGGCGGCCGGGAGCCGTTGTGCCTCGTCGAACTCGAGGTAGCGGTACACCTCGTCCGAGAACAGCGTGATGCCCCTCGCTTCCGCGGTCGCCGTTAGGCAGTCGAGCACGGAGCGGGGCACGAGTGCGCCGGTGGGGCTGTGCGGAAAGTTGATGATGATCACGCGCGTGTTCGGCCGGATAGCCCCCAGCACGCCATCCGGGTCGAGCGCCCAATCATGCGGGTCGAGGGGCACCAGCGTCACCGCGGCGCCGATGGATCGGGCGACCTCGTAGAGTGATTGGTAAGAAGGCCACACGACGACGGCGTGATCACCCGGCGAGAGCACCGCATGCATACAGAGGAAGATCGCTTCCTCGGCGCCAACGAAGGTGATGACGTCGTCGCGCGCGGTAGTCGAATAGAGTTTCGCGATCTCTGCTCGGAGGAGGGGATGCCCGGCTGACTCCGTATAGCCGAGCCGCAACCCATCCCAGGCCTCGCGCATCGACGGGTCGGCGAGTGCCAGCAGCTCCTGAAGCGGGTACGCCTCGACGTCCGATGCGCAGAGCAGATGTCGAACCGAAAATTCCCAGCGCGCGAAGTACCGCTCGAGGGCGAAGTCCGCGATCTGCATGCGCGTCAGCCAGGATGCTCTATACCGAGGACGACGCGGACGGTATCCCGCGCAATGAGCAACTCCTCATCGGTGGGGATGACCCACACTTCTACCCGCGCGCCTTCACGATCGATGCGACCCTCCTTACCGCCGACCATGCCGGCATTCCGGTCGGCGTCCAGCTCGATCCCCATCCACTGCAAGCCGTCGCAGATGCGCGCGCGCACGACGCTCGCGTTTTCGCCGATTCCTCCGGCGAAGATCACCGCATCCGCACCGTTCATCGCCGCGAGGTAGGCGCCGATGTACTTCCGCGCTCGATAGGCGAAGAGATCGATGGCTAGTCTGGCGCGCCGATCGCCGTGTTCCGCCTCCTCGGCGAGTAGCTCGCGCATGTCGTTGGTCAGGCCGGACACGCCCAGGAGTCCAGACTGCTTGTTGAGAATTCCCTCGATCTCCGGGAACGAGTAGCCCTCTTTCGAGCCGACGTGATCGAGGATCGCCGGATCGAGGTCGCCCGATCGTGTGCCCATTACGAGCCCTTCCAGCGGCGTGAAACCCATCGACGTGTCGACCGAGCTGCCGGCGTCGATTGCGCACGCCGAACAACCGTTCCCTAGATGGAGGGCGATGATCTTCGTGTGCTCGCGCGTTCGGCCCGTCTTGGTGCGATAGCGATAGGCGATGTAGCGATACGATGTGCCGTGAAAGCCATAACGCCGGACTCGATGGCGCCGATACCACTGGTATGGCAACGCGTAGAGATACGCGTGATCCGGAAGGGTGTGATGGAAAGCTGTATCGAAAACGGCAACCTGCGGAATTCCCGGCCCGAGCGCGGCACGCGCGGCTTGGATTCCCTTGAGGTTGTTGGGATTGTGCAGTGGCGCGAGCTCGATCGTCTCTTCGATGCTGCGCAGCACCTCGTCGTCGATGCGTACCGACAGCCTGAACCGCTCACCACCGTGTGTCACACGATGACCCACAGCCTCGATCTCGGCGATGCTCGATATTGGCACCGACGACGCGTCGCTGGCAAGCCAGGCCAGCAAATGCTCGAGTACGGCCCGGTGATCGCGGAGCGCCGCCGTGCCGCGCATCGTCGCTTCGTCCTTCGTGGAAACGGTGTAGATCGTCTCGCCGCCGATCCGCTCGTACTGCCCGCGCGCCAAGCGCTCGTCGGCATTCGCCGCCATCCGGTCCGGATCGGTACGCAGTAGCTGAAACTTGAGCGTCGAAGAGCCGGCGTTGAGCACGAGGACGTTCATCCGCCGGAGCCCGTCGTCGCGAGACGCGCGGCGGCGGCGCGCGCCCGAGCGAGGGCGCTCTCCGGCGTGTCGCCGAGTGCGGAAATGTGTCCCATCTTGCGTCCCGGCCGCGCGACACGCTTCCCGTACAGGTGGAGGCGCGTCAGCGGCTCGACGAGCGCGGCCTCGAAACGTGGAGCAGCGCCGTTCTGCCAAAGGTCGCCGAAGAGATTGACGATCGCCGCAGGCCTAACGATTGACGTATCGCCAAGCGGTAGATCGCACACCGCGCGCACGAGCTGCTCGAATTGGCTCGTCGGACAGGCAAGCTCCGTCTCGTGAAACGAATTGTGGGGCCGCGGCGCGAGCTCGTTGACCAGGAGCTGGTCGCGCGTGGTGAGAAACATCTCAACAGCGAGGAGCCCTTCGAGCTCCATGGCGCCGGCGATACCGCTCGCGAGCTCCGTCGCCTGCCTGACGAGCGACGCCGGCAGCGGAGCGGGAATGACGGACCAGGACAATACCTGCCGCTCATGGAAGTTGAGAGCGGGCGGATACACCTTGATGTCACCTCGCGGAGAACGCGCGATCATCACCGATAGCTCGGTGGCAAGATCCAAGGCCTGCTCCGCAACCGCCTGACGATTGGTGGTGCGCGGACCCATGAGTGACGTCCAGGCCGCACCGGCATCGCCGGCGGCAGCAACCTGCACCTGACTGCGCCCGTCATAGCCGCCGCGCGTTGCTTTGACGACGAGTGGCCCCAGCCGCGTCGCGGCGCGCTGCAAGGAGTCGACGTTCTCGACTTCCTCGTACGGCCCGACGGGAAAGCCCGCATTGACCAGCCACCGCTTTTGGCGCGCTCGATCTTGTACGATCGCAAGCAGCGTCGATGACGGACGGACCGGTGCGTGGCGGGCCGCTGCATCGAGGCTGGCCGTCGCGATCTGCTCGATCTCGAGCGTCACGACGTGGCAATGCTGGGCGAGATCAGCAGCGGCGTCGGCGTCGTCGAAGGGCGCGGTAACGAGTCGATCGACGACGCCACGCGCTGCACAGTCGGGGTCTGGATCGAGTGCGTGTACGTCGTAGCCAAGCGTGCGCGCCGCCATGGCCGTCATGCGGCCGAGCTGTCCGCCACCGAGGATGCCGATCGTGGCGCCGGGCGGGATCGGTGTAGCCGTCAAGTGGTGTTGTCGCGGCCGGCGAGGTCCGTGCTGCCTAACACCTCGGCGGTGCGCTGGGCGCGCCACTCGCGGAGACGCTCCCGAAGCTCGGGACGCGTCGCCGAAACGATCGAGGCAGCGAGGAGCGCGGCATTGGCGGCGCCCGGCTCGCCGATCGCTAGCGTACCGACCGGGACGCCTTTCGGCATCTGTACGATCGAGAGCAGTGAATCCAAACCATTGAGCAATGTCGCCGGCACCGGCACGCCGAGCACTGGCAGAATCGTCTTGGCCGCGACCATGCCAGGCAGATGCGCGGCGCCGCCCGCGGCAGCGATGATGACCTCGAGTCCACGTGATTCGGCCGTCGCGGCATACTCGAACATCCAATCGGGAGTTCGATGCGCGGACACGACGCGTGCCTCATGGGGGATCCGAAGCTCGGCGAGCAGGTCGATCGCCGGCTGCATGAATCTCAGATCGGACTTGCTGCCCATGATGACGCCGACCCACGGCGCGTTTGCTTGCGGTCGCGGCGCAGCTTTGCCCTTTGTTGCTCGATCAGGCTTCATCACGCCCGCGCTCGAGGAAACGAGAGCGGCCGCGATGCGATGTGCGACGCGGCCGCCCTGGGTGAGCTCCCCGAGTAGGACTCGAACCTACGACCACTCGATTAACAGTCGAGCGCTCTACCAACTGAGCTATCGGGGAAGAGTAAGAGAGACCCTGAAAAATAGTTGTGAACGAAACCAAGTCAACCGCGCCAAAATCAACGCCGGACAGTGCTTAGCCGCAACGCCGAACAGCAGATCCTTCGCTTCGCTCACGATGACAAACAGCGGGCGGACGTGCCAACCCAGTGCCTAACGAAACACGAGGCCACTCCGTGTGATGTGAAGCGGCGCACGCAATCGAAATCGCCAATGTCGCATAGGTATCCCTTGCCGAGATCGCTTTGGCGTCTCAAGATTCGCGGGTTCTGATCCCCCGTGTCCTGGAGGCAGACGCATGGCGAAGCTGGGTCAAGCCCTTATTGCAGTCGTAATGATCGCCTCCTGCGCCGAGGCGCAGGACGACGTCCGCTCGAAGGTACGGGAGATCTTCCATTTCGGGACGTGCAGCTCGCTGATCTGCCTTTCTCTGGGGACGGGTAATCACGGCACGCACTTCAACCCGGACGCGAACGCCGTGGGCCAGGTAGTGGTCGACTTCCTAAGCAACGCCATCACCAATAGCGTGTCGAATCTTCCTCTCGGAGCAACGAGCAGCGGAACCACTTTCGCTTTCGACGCGGCGGGCTTGCCTGTCGCCACGGCGCAGTCGACTGGGCCGATCCTGGCCGAGCGCGCCCAGACCCTTGGCCGTGGACGACTGCTCTTCAGCGGGAAATTCACACAAAGCACCTTCTCGTCGCTGCGCGGCGTGCCGCTCACCAACCTACAGCTCACTCTCACTCACCAGGACAACCCGCCTCCGGGCCTGGGGGATCCACCCCTCGAGCAAGACACCATTCACATCGCGACGTCTCTCAAGGCGAGCGTCTCGGTGTTCGCGCTGTCAGCGACGTGGGGGATCACGAACAACGTCGACCTTGGCTTCGCGGTCCCCATCGTGAATCTGTTCGTCAGCGGGACGAGCATCGGTACAATCGTGCCGGTGACTGGTGTCATAGCGCACTACTGGGGAGGGACGGCCACCGATCCGCAACTCGTGGATACCGCCAGTGGCCGCGCAAGCCACACCGGGCTCGGCGACGTATCGATTCGCGCGAAGTTCAATCTCGTGCAGTCGCCGACTGCTGGTGCGGCGTTCCTGGCCGACGTTCGGCTTCCGACTGGGAAACCGGATGAGCTGGTCGGTACGGGAAAGACCTCGGTGACCAGCTGGTTCATCACCTCGCTCACGTTCAAGGAGTTCACGCCACACGGCAACATTGGCTACCTGTATCGCACCGGGCAGGACCAGAATTCCAGCGTCCTCGCGGCGCTCGGCTTCGACGCACTGATCTCGTCGCCGTTCACGCTCGCGGCCGACGTAGTTGGCCAGTGGCCAGTCGGCACCGAGAAGATCCATCTGCCAAAGCCAGCGGTGTATCTCAATGGCGCCGTTGTGCCGCGCACGAACATTCCCAACGGCAAGGACGACATCGTTGCGACAGCGATCGGTGGAAAGCTCCTCATCGGAGCCGGCTTCACCGCCGTGGGGAACGTTCTCTTTCCGATGACGGAAGGAGGGATGCGGCCCAACGCCACGTGGACGGTGGGTTTGGAGAGGAACTTCTAAACAACCAGGTTACGGTGCGGCGCCGATGCTGACTATGATCCAGCGCTGCTCCGTGCGCTGCATTTTTGCGTGGAACCTGAGTCGTTGGTCGAAGTTCCCGCGCGCGGGATTATTGCCCTTCAGGTCGTAGACAAACTCCGCGTCGGCGGCGGTGCCGTGGACCGTAATCACCGGCGTGCCGACGAGGCGGGCGGACAGATCGGAGGTGTTCTTGAAGAGCGCCTCATAGCCATTGCGAGAACTCTCATTCATGCTCGGGAAGATCTCTTGCAGCAGATCCACCCGCTTCGCGCCGATGGCGTTCACGTAGAATTCCACCGATTCCCGAGCGTGCGCAGCTTCGACGCGCTCCGTTTCGGCGGGATCGACGCGGGGCTTTGACTCCAGCGTGACAGGTGGTGATGCCGCCGGCGCGGCCGGTTTTATCTCTTGCGGCAGCGCTGAAACCGGTGGCGTCCGCACTGACACACTAGCACCGGAGCCAGACACCGGGGAT
>QHUV01000065.1 GCA_003222065.1 Gemmatimonadota bacterium
CAAGCGAATGGTCAACAAAATCTAGCGGTGCGCTCTCTGCGGTAACTTTCGCGGTTGCCCGCCTAGAGCCAATGAGCTACCATCTGACCCTGCACCTCGTGCAGCCTAACGACTTTCCCCAGCTCTCGAAGGAGTGAAACCGGAATGCGCTTCATGCCACTGCTGTGCGTCCTCTCGTCGGTGTCGGCCGCGGCTCAAGGTCCTTCATCACTGGCGGCCGAGATCGATCACCGAGCGCTGGCGATCAACGACAGTGTGATCGCTTGGCGGCGAGACGTGCACGAGCATCCCGAGCTCTCCGGACAAGAGACGCGCACTGCGGCGCTCGTCGCCGACCATCTGCGCAAGCTCGGCATCCAGGTCCGCACCGGTGTCGGCGGCACTGGCGTCGTCGGCGTGCTCAAAGGCGGGCGCCCCGGACCCGTCGTCGCCCTCCGCGCCGACATGGACGCGTTGCCGGTGACCGAGGAAGTCGATCTCCCCTTCCGCTCGACGGTCCGCACGCAGTTCAATGGCCAGGAAGTCGGCGTCATGCACGCCTGCGGCCACGACACGCACGTCGCCATGCTCCTGGGCGCCGCGAACGTGCTCGCCGGCATGCGCGAGCGACTCGCCGGGACCGTCGTCTTCCTCTTTCAGCCGGCCGAGGAAAGTCTCGGCGGCGCGGCCGGAATGATCCGTGACGGCGCGTTAGAGAATCCTAAACCGTCCGCCGTGTTCGGATTGCACGTCTTTCCCTACACCGTGGGCAGCGTCGTTTACCGACCCGGCGCGCTGATGGCCGCCGGCGGGACGTTGCGCATCGTCGTCCATGGGCGGCAGACGCATGGCGCGATGCCATGGAATGGCGTCGACCCGATCGTCGTCGCGTCGCAGATCGTGCTCGGCCTGCAGACCATCGTCAGCCGGCAAACCGATCTCACTGCCAGCCCGGCGATTGTCACCGTCGCGACCATCAACGGCGGCGTGCGCAACAACATCATTCCCGACAGCGTCGTCATGACGGGAACGATCCGGACCTTCGACGAGACACAGCGTCAGCAGCTGCCCATGCTCGTCAGGCGCACGGCCGAGTCGATCGCGGCCGCCGCCGGCGCGACAGCGACGGTCGAGGCGTCGGTCGCCGGCAGCATCACGTACAACGACCCTGCCCTCGTCGATCGGATGCGTCCCACCGTCGAACGCGTCGTCGGCGCCGGCATCCCTGGAGCCAAAGTGCTTCCTGGTCCACAGACGACGACGTCGGAGGATTTCTCGCTCTACCAGCAACGCGTGCCGGGCATCTTCATGTTCCTCGGCGGCACGCCCGAGGGCACCGATCCCAAGCTCGCCGCGCCTAACCACTCACCCAAGTTCTTCGTCGACGAACGAGCGCTGCCGATTGGCGTGCGGCTCCTCTCGGGGTTGGCGGTCGACTTCCTCCAGCGCGCAACCGTGACACCGTAGGAAGAGTTCAAGGTTTTCGCGTGAACCGTACGTGACGCATGCGAGAGTTCGTCACGTCGAATCCTGTCACACGTCCCGCGGCGCGAGTGAACTGCACCGTATAACCGGCGCCGAGGAACGTGTCGGCGAACACCAGACGAGCGGTGAAGGGCTCCGCCGTTCCCGTGCGCAGCGTGAGAACTGAATCGGTTGCGGTGACGCGATACGTTGCGCCGCCTAACTCCGCGCTGACGTACTCGCCCGCGTAGGGTGCGAGGAGCGGCGCCGTGGGCGAAACCGTTGGGCGCCACTCGAACGGAAGCGGCCGTTGGCCCGGCATGCGACGCTCGAAGCCCGGGTGCGCACCGTCGGTGAATGCGATTTCGCCGGGTTGGCCCGTCACCGCGAATCGATTTTCCGTTAGCGGTTTGAGCGTGGGACCGTTCGGCTCATCGATCGCGAGCCGACCGTCGCGCACGGCGAGGCGAATGATCTGAAGCGTCGTCGGTTGCACATATGCACCGACACGTCGTTGCAGGCGATCGGGCTCGATCACCACCGCTTGTTGCGTTGCCGGAGCCTCGACGGTGGCGAGCGTACTTCCGAGAAAGGCGTCCGCAACGCCGCGCGCGAGCGCGGTGGTGTTCGCGGTGGCGGCATTGCAGGCGATGGCGATCGCCAATCCCCTGTCCGGAAACCGTCCGACATAGGACCGATAGCCGGCATCGGCGCCACCGTGTTCGATAAAGCGCGCTCCACGGTAACTACCCATGACGAGACCCAAGCCATAGTTCGACGTATCCCCGTTGGTAAGGAGCGTCGTTGACTGCATGCGCGCGAACATCGTGGCGTCGCCGACGACGGGGTGATCGAGATTCGCTTCCCATTTGAGCAAGTCGCCCACTGTTGTGAACAGACTCGTCGCGCCGTATGTATCGAAATTCGGGATGCTCACGCGCCAACGTGCGCCGTCGCGGTTTCCCGGCACATACGCCGATGTGCGGCCGCGAACGAGCATGGTGTAGTCGTCGTGAAAATGCGTGCTCGTCATGGCGAGTGGCTTGAAGATCCTCTCATTAGCAAAGTCGCGAAGCGATTGACCACTGATGCGCTTCACGATGACGCCGAGCAAGGTGAAACCGGTATTGCTATACACATACTCGGAGCCCGGCTTGAAGTTGAGCGCCGTTTGCCGGGACACGATATCGAGGACATCGGCTTCAGTAATGCGATCCTCCTCGAACCGGCCGCGTGCAAGGGCGAGCAATGACCATTGATCGCGCAACCCGCTGGTGTGGGTGAGCAGATGTCGAAGCGTGATTGGTGTCCCGTAATCGGGAATTTCCGGTATGTATTTCCGCACGTTGTCATCGAGCGAGAGTTTGCCATCGCGCTCGAGGAGCATGATCGCCGCCGCCGTGAACTGTTTGGAGACGGACGCGACATGGAAGATGGAGCTGGGACGGATCGGCGTATCCGTCTCGAGATTGGCCATGCCGTAGCCCCGCTCGTAGACCACGCTCCCGTCGCGACTCACGCCGACCGCGCAACCAGGACCGTCGGTATCGCGCCAGCTTTCGAAAACGCGGTCGACGGCGCGCGTTAGGCTGTCCGTGCCTTGAGCACCGCCCGTGAACGCGGTGCCGAGGCTGAGAGCGAGGACCATTACGACTGGGCGCATGTAACTCCTGATCGTGAATTGTTTGACAAGACCGTCCCGGTGGGCTGTAGCTCTGAGATGTCGATAGCGTTGGCGACTCACCCCTGTCAACCGGCTGAAACCTCGACAATCATCTCGATCTCTACCGGCATATTGAAGGGCAGCTCATTCGCCGAAACGGCCGATCGCGCGTGCCTTCCGGCCTCGCCAAAGATCTGAACAAGGAGATCTGACGCGCCATTCGCCACCGCGGGCTGGCGCGTAAACCCGGGAGCGCTGTTCACCCACACGGTCAGCTTCACGATTCGACGCACGCGATCGAGCGATCCGATCTCCGCGCGCAAAGCAGCAAGCGAATTGAGGATCGTCATGCGCGCGGCGCGCGCTCCATCCTCCTCGGACACGTCGCCGCCGACCTTCCCTGTCATCGCTGGCCTTCCAGCCACGAGTGGGCCCTGGCCGGCGAGGAACACTAGAGTGCCGGCGCGGACCGCCGGAACATAGTTGGCGACGGGCTTGGGCGCGGGAGGAAGCTCGATGCCTAACGCCTTGAGCCGCTCCTCCGGCGTCCTTCCATCCTGTGCCGCGGCCAACGAAGCGACGCCGAGCAGCAACGCCACGCAGACCAACATCTCCCGTCTATTGAGAGTCATGGTCGTCATATCCGGTGGTCGACGAGACAAACTCTTTCAGGCCGCTGTCGGCGTCAACATGCGCCGCACGGCTGGCTGGCGCGAATCTTCCACTCGCGTCGGACATGCAACACGCTTTCCTCGCCGTACTCGCTATTTCCGGCGTCACTCGACAATTGTTTGCTCAGTCCAAAGATTCGTCGGCCATCCAACCGGCGCGCCCGGTGTTTTCGATGGGCCAGCCGAGGCAATGGTTACCCCTCGCCACCACATTCGCGGTTGTTGGCGGCGGCACCTCGGGCGGCGTCGGGGCGTTGCTTGGCGTGCAACGGTCGGTTCTCAATCCGATCACCGGACTGCTCAGCGTCTCGGGTGAGGCGTTAGGCGAATGGCGCGAAAACGACGGCACCGCCGGTCTGCGCCTTCTCGCCAATGTTCCGGCACTCGGCGTGGGCGTCGGAGCCGACTGGCGCGCCCGGACTGGTAACGTCGCCGCGCTCGTCACGTTTCAGACCGCGATCCGGCGCGGCGGCCTGCTCGGTCATGGGTCGATGGTCCGCATCGACTGGTTGCCGGCGAGGCATCAGACGGTGGACGTCGGGATTCAACTTCCACTCCTGCAGCCATTCGCCGGTCGCACGCGACCACGACGTACGATCGCGCAGATCCGGACCGCGGATGCAGCGACGCCTCGCTCAGACGGCACGGCGAGCGATGCGTTGGCGAATCTTGCCGAAGCCGCGACGATGATTAGCACATACACAAGTCTCTATTCGCCGGCTGACGTGTCGACGCTCGACGCAGGCATGCGTCGTTCCCACGGCCAGAGCTATGAGGCGATCACGCACGTCTACAACAGGGCGCTCGCGACCGCGTTCGGCCGCGCTGCCGGCGATTCCAGTCGCGGTGACTCGCTCGCGGCGCGGGCGCGACGCGCCGTTCTCGACAAGCTGATCCTCCCCTACGACGCCCTGTACGGCCAGGCCAAGGCGGATGGCGCTATCGACGAAATGTTCGGCACCGTCCGCGCCGAGTTCACCCGCTGGATCAGCGACTCATCGGCCGTCCCGGCCGTCGCGCGCGCGCGGGTCCTCGCTGTGAATGACGGCTGGCTCGGCGTGCTCAGTGGCATACACCGAGGACTGCTTCGGCAGTGGAAGGATTCCCGCCTCGTTTGGCTCGCGCCACAGCTGGCACTGATGCCAGAGCAATACGACATCCAATCGGACGTCGACGCGCTGATCGGCCGCGCCGTCGGGCACTCGTTCACCGACAGTAATTCCTTTGGATACCTCCGCACGGCGGATCTACCGCTCGAGATCGCTCGGTCCATCATCGCCGCACGAAAATATCATGTCTTATGGACGCACGATTTCACGGGCCGGCGCCCGGCGGGCGAGCTAGACGAGGTCGCATATACGATGGTCGCCGACGCGTATCTCCCAGCGCTCACCGCGGCCGTCGCGCGCTACGACAGCGCCGGTACGATGCCGCAGTACATGATTCTTCTCGACGCGTTCTATTACCATGGGCGTGATGGCCGCTTGTGGATGAGCATTCTCGAAAACCCTCTTCGGGCTTCGGTGAGGCTGCGCGCCAGCGAGCAACGAGAAGCCGCGCATCTTCGTGAACGACTGGCTGCGCTGCGTGCCGCGGTCACGCGCTCCAGGCGGCTGCAACGCGAGTCGGAAGCGCACGGCGGCGCATCCTGGCTCGCCAAGGTCGTCAAGGTGAACGTGAACGTCGTCTTGCCGAGCGACTTCTCCTTTCGCAGCGCGAGGATTCTGCCGCCCATTCCGTTCACGTCCGACAACGTGAGCCGAGACCATCGCAAGCTCGTGCTCTACGATTTCACGGAGACCGATCCCTACGCTGGCGAGCTGCTCGCGACCGGCATCGGCATCGGTGAGCATTACGCCAGCGCGACGTGGGAGGACCGTGGGTACCGGGTGCGTGGCCGAACGGCGCTCGCGGCGCGCGCCGCGGTGCGACGCATGCTCACATCGAATGGTTTTCGGCCGGATCAGATCCCGGAGCCGCTTCGGATCACGACAGGAACCGCGACGCCTCCAACCAGACAGTTCGGCGTCGCGCGCGCGCTCACCGTGCATAACGAGCCGGGCTTCGGCGCGAAAGAATCGTCCGTCGCGCGAGCGATGCTGTACAGCCTGGCGCCGCCCGGAAGTGTGATCATCGTTCCAGATCCATTGTGGCTGAGCGAAAGCTGGGCCGCCATGCTCGCCGGGGCGGCAGCCCGCGGTTGCGCCGTGATCATCATCGCTCCAGCCAAGGCGAACGCGCCGAGTCCCGAGCCGCCCGTCATCGCCCTCGAACGGGACATCCTGCGGCGATTGCTCGCCATTCGCGCTCATCTCGCCGCCGTCCCTAACGAGGCAGTGGGCGTTCTCCACGTCGGCGTCTACGCGTCGAGTACGCCCGTCACCGACGTCGACCGCCGTCGCGCCGAGGTGCGTGCGGGCCTGGGGCGAGCACCGTGGATACGAGAGTTGATTCCCTTCGACGGAACCGCGCTGGCCGTGTTCGATCGCGCCACGGCACAAGCGGGGCAAGCTGATAGCAGCACGACTCGACTCGCGCAGGACGAAGTCCCGCGCGCGCCACAATTGCACCAGAAAACGCAGCTCATCGCCCGGCCCGGGGCGATCGCCGCGCTCGTTCGCCAGCCTGGATGGGAGAACGTTCTCGCCCAGTCGATGCGTGACCAGGCGCGCCAGACGGTGAGGCTCGCCGACGCGATTGGCGCACCGCTTCCACCCGTCGACACGGCCGCCGCCCGCGCCGCCGACGCGCTGTTGCAAGGGTACGAACGATCGCTCGGGGAGGCGGATCGGAAACGACTCAGCTTCTATTTCTCGCTCGGCTCGCAAAACCATGATCCGCGCGGTCTCATGCTCGACGGCGAGGCCAGTGTGATCGTGTCCGGCTTCGACGCCTCCGCCGGCCTTGTCGACCTGTTCTATCTCATGGCGCGGACGACATGGCTCGACAGAGATGCCCAGGTCGACCAGCTTGTTCCGGCGCCGAGCCGATTCATGACGCGCCTGGCGCATCTCGTTAGGTTCGTCATGTAGACGGTGATCAGGGCGGCGCGGAGGCCGCCCTGATCGCCGTCGCGCCCGAGGCTATTTGTCCTTGTCTGAGACGTCGACGCGCACGATCTGGCCCGCGCCTGCTGGCGCTCCGTAGCCGTTATTCGAGATGTAGAGCTTCCGGTCGGGACCGAACGTCATCGCCGTTGGCGTGGTCAGCCCCGTGACGATCGGTACCAGCTTGCCGTGGTCGTCGATGCGAACGACGCGGCCCGTGCCAGGCGTCGGGAAGCAGGGTTGCGACGGACATCCCGTCGTCTCGAGCGCGTACAGCCGGTGCTCGTGATCGAACGCAAGTCCAGTTACTGCCGTCAAACCGCTCATCTGCACGTGCAGCCTTCCACTCGGCGTTACCTGCATCAGCTTCGAACTGCCGGGCATCACGGGGAAGGTGTTCAGGTTGGCGAGGTACAACACGCCGTGATGCGCGATCGACGTCGGGACGATGTGGCCTTGCGACGCCGAGACATCGACGAGGCGTTTGATCTCGCCCCTGGGGCTGATGCGATCGACTTCGCCGTGATTCGGCTCGACAGCGAAGAGCTGATCGTGCACGGCCACCATGCTATACCACGTTCCGTCCGGCTCGAAATCGTCCGGTTCTGGATGCGCGACCGGATGCGCCATCAGAAACGCGCTGAGATTTGCGACCAGCGACCACTGACCGTTCGGCCCTACCTTGATGATGCCGTTAGGCACGTCGGCCACGCCGTGCGAGCAACCCGCACCGGCAAGGAGCGCGTACAGCGTGCGACCGATGAAGGTGACGTCCGCCACGCCACTCACCAGACTACCGAGCGCCACACTCGTTTGGCTCGACGGGAGATTGTCAGCGATAACGGTGCGGACGCCCGTTCGGCTGACCTTCGAGATGTGGGCCGTTCGGCCGCTCGTGTATGGCCCAACCGGAGCGACGACCTGCGTGCATTGGCCGACCGTAGTCGTCGCGCCACCACGCCCGCCCTCCGCGACATACAGATTGCCGTCGGGTCCGAAGGTAAGGCCGCGCGGGTTGTCGAAACCACTCGCGAAGACGGTGAAGGCGTTAGGCGTCGACGTGTGCTTCGTCTGCTCGGCAACCGCGCTGGCGCTCAAGCCGGTGCGTGGCACGGTCGTCGATGAGTCGCACGCCGCAGCGAACGGCAGCACTGCGGCGGCGGCGCAGCAAATTCGCCGATAAGGGATCATGGTTTTCTCCTGGTCCGTGAGGCAGGCCCGTGGATACGCTGTTTATACGCACAGCGGCGAGCGAGGGGAGGCCTCGCATCGTTCTCCACGTCGTGCACGGCGCGATGGACCAAAACAGAGAAACAGCGCGCCAGCGCGGCCGGCGTCGTGAGGCAGAATTGACAGCATCCGGGCTTCGTTGGCAAGGAGAGCCTGATCGCCTGAGAAAGTTGCCAACTGGCCGCCAGCCCGCCCGTTCTGTACGATTTCCCGCGCCCATGCCCTCATTCCAGTCCGCTGCTTCCTCATCTAGATCCTCACGGAAGCCGTCCCGCCATGCCGACGGGCGGGCTGGCGGCGCCTCCCGACTCACAGTCGCGCTGCTGTTTTTGATTGCGTCGCCGTCATTCTCGCAATCG
>QHUV01000614.1 GCA_003222065.1 Gemmatimonadota bacterium
GCCCTGCTGGGCATCGATGCCCGCGACGTCTGGTTCGTCGGCGACCGCCTTGACACGGACGTCGCCGGCGCCCACTTGGCGGGAATGACGACAGTGTGGTATGCTCCGCCAAGTGACAGCGATGCCGGCCAAGCCGACCTCGTCGTGTCTGGGTGGCCCGCCTTGCTCGAGTGGTTTTTATGAGTGACTCCGTAACAGCCGCCGGACTCCTGCTGAAGCTGTACGAGCTTCGCACCGAGCCGACGCTCCGTCAGGCGCGCGCCTGGTTTGCGTTCGAGTTCCACCCATCCAGCTCGCGTGACGTGCTGTCCACCTGGTTGGGCCCTGGACACGAGAGCGCGCCTTATCGCATGGTCACCAGCTATTGGGACATGGCGGCATCGTTCGTGACACAGGGCGCCATCCCCGCCGAGATGTTCAATGCGGCGAACACCGAGCACTTCGCGCTCTACGCGAAGCTCCGGCCCTACTTGACTGAAGTGCGCGCCGCGACTCGATATCCCGATTACCTGTCTCACGTCGAGCAGCTCGTCACGGCTCCGGCGGACGCCGTCGACCGCATCGATCTCTTCGATCGCTACATGCAGCGGCAGCGAGCCCTCGCATTGGAGGGCAAGCAGCGCAAGAACTTCAACTGATGCATTCCCGCGCTCAATTGTCCGCCGATCTACGCTCTCTCGGCCTAACGCGAGGAGACGTCGTGATGGTCCACGCTTCCGTGCGCGCCGTAGGCGAGGTTGCCGGCGGCCCGGATGAGATTCACCTCGCGATCAGGGACGCCCTGAGTGACGACGGCACGCTCATGATGTACGCGAGCTGCCCGCAGTACGTCGACGAGGTCGGCCGCGGTAACCTCACTACCGACAAGGAAGCCGAAGTTCTCGAGAAGCTTCCGCCGTTCGATGCAAACACAGCGCGCTCCGCGCGAGACAATGGCGCGCTCGTCGAAATGTTTCGGACATATCCGGGCTCCCGCGTCAATCAGCACCCGGCGCGATTCGTCGCCTGCGGCAGGCAGGTCGACTTTCTGTTCTCACACCAGCCGTGGAGCTACGCATTCGGCCATCAATCGGCGCTCGAGCGATTCGTCGAGCTCGATGGGAAGATCCTCCTTCTTGGGTGCGATCACGACACAGTAACGTTCCTGCATTACGCGGAGCACATCGTCGACATTCCGAACAAGCGCGTCGCCCGGTTCAAGGTCCCGGTCCTCGAGCACGGCAGGCGACTGTGGCGCGAAATGGAGGAATTCGACACGTCGGGCGATGGCGTGCACGCCAACTGGCCCGATCGCTTCTTCGCGAAAATCGTCGACGCCCATCTCGCGGAATCCGGGAACCGCGGCGGCTTGATCGGCGACGCCGCATCTCATTTGATCAGCGCTCGAGCGCTCCTCGCCCATGCGCTCCCGGTAATGAAAGCGATCGCCGCAGAGTGTCATCCTGAGCAAAACGAAGGATCCGCTGCCTGTCCATAGAATGGAGTTGACGATGCTTCTACCTCTTAGCCGTCCCCCCCAGCCTTACGAAGACACTCGCACATGGAACGCCCTCCGTGACGCGCTCCGCGACCTCGATCGAATCGGTGCCGTGCAGCTCGGCACCGGTGAGGGGCCAATCCTTGCCGTGCTGTGCGGCGCGCTCGATCGAGCGGGCGTATTCTCCCTCGGCGAAAGAATGCCCGTGGCATCAAGGCGTTAGGCGCTGCTCGGAGGTGAGACAGTCTTGATGAGAAAGCCAGCTATGAGTTTTCGCGGGCCGAGTTATCCGGAGGA
>QHUV01000615.1 GCA_003222065.1 Gemmatimonadota bacterium
CGCTCGAGAGTGGCGCGCTGCGCTCCGGCAGGCACCGCGAGCAAGACGGCAGCGGCGAGGATGATCAGAGCGGGGCGCGGCGTTTCGCGCTGGCATCGCGGGCGGAGTATCGACACGGCGAATGAAAAAGGCAGGTGGATTTCCGCTGCGGACCACACCCAGCTCGTGACCTACGTGGCCGCGTGACAGGGAGGCCCTTCTGGCGAATGTAGGGCCAGCCCCGCCTCGCGCAAGGACGAGTCAACGTCAGTCGGGTCATGATTAGAAAGCCTTCACCGCTCGACGCGCTACCGGCGTCGGG
Source organism: Gemmatimonadota bacterium (assembly GCA_003222065.1). Taxonomy (GTDB): domain Bacteria; phylum Gemmatimonadota; class Gemmatimonadetes; order Gemmatimonadales; family Gemmatimonadaceae; genus AG2. The sequence goes on from QHUV01000615.1 coordinate 302, forward strand.
GCGGCTCGGTCTCAAGTAGACGTCCTGTTCAGGCGCGAGGTGGCGTTTATTAGCGTTCTCTCATCAGCACACCGGCATCGGGCGCGTTCCGGCCCCGTGAGGAGCCGGAACGCCCTTCTCTCGAAACCCTACCCGATACAAATACCCAACAGGCAGATCAACGGCGCCTGCTTGACGCTGAACGCCGCACTCTCCGCCCCCGCGACTCCGGACCCGCCGACCGTGAGCGTATAGCCATCGCCCGCCCGATCGATCTTGAGATCCGAGAATGTGCCGACGCCGTTAACCGCGGTGACGGTCCGTGTCCCCGAGAGCGTTCCGCCACTTGGGTTCCTCCCGATCGACATCGTCATCGAACCGTTGAAGCGCGTGGCCGTGTTCCCGTAGGCGTCGCGCGCGGTCACCTTCACCGCTGGCGAGATGGAGCTACCCGTCTGCGTGTTGCTCGGCTGCACGGTGAAGACTAGCGCGCTGGCGCTCGCGGCGGAAACGCTAAAGGACGCGCTGGTCGCACCGGTGAGACCGCTCGCCGTAGCCGTTAGGCTATAGCCCGTCCCAACCCTGGTAAGGGTGAGATCGGAGAAAGTAGCCACGCCGTTCATGGCGCTCACCGTCTTCGTTCCAGACAGCGTGCCTCCACTCGGATTCGCGCCCAGCGCGATCGTGATCGTGCCGCTGAAACTGGTGGCGACGTTGCCGGCGGCATCGCGCGCGGTGACTTGCACGGCGGGTGAGATCGCGCTGCCTGCCGTTGCATTGCTCGGCTGCACTGTGAATGCCAGCTGCGTCGCAGGCGGGGCGACGCAGTTCACCTGAAACGCGACCGAAGTGCTCCCGCCGGCTGGCACGTTTGCCGTGCGCGAGCTGCCTCCGCTCACTGTGCAGTTCGCTGCGACACCCGCGAGTGTAACGCTATGACTGCCTGACGAGAGGTCGGTGAACGACTGGCTTCCGTTGGTTGCGATCGCCTTGTTGTTCGTTCCATCGACCGCGACCGTGTATCCATCGGGGTCGAGGTTCGCGCCCGTGGTTGTGGTGGTGACGTCTAGCGTCCCCGTCGTGACGACGGCAGCGCAGCTCACCTGGAAAGTGACCGCGGTGCTCCCGCCAGCCGGTACATTTGCGGTTTGCGAGGTGCCCCCACTCACTGTGCAGTTCGCCGCGACGCCAGACAGTGTCACGCTGTGACTGCCGGAAGCGAGGTTGGCAAACGACTGACTTCCATTATCGGCGATCGACGCGCTACTCGTTCCATCGACAGTGACGGTGTATCCGTCTGGGTCGAGGCTCGCGCCCGTCGTTGTCGTGGTGACGTCGAGCGTTCCTGTCGTTGGGCCACTGCAGCTCACCTGGAACGCGACCGAGGTGCTCCCGCCGGCTGGCACGTTTGCGGTTTGCGAGTTGCCTCCGCTCACTGTGCAGTTCGCTGCGACGCCCGCGAGTGTCACACTGTGACTGCCGGAAGCGAGGTTGGCGAACGACTGACTTCCGTTATCGGCGATCGACGCGCTGTTTGTTCCGTCGACGGTGACCGTATATCCGTCCGGGTCGACGTCCGCGCCCGTGGTTGTCGTGGTGACGTTGAGCGTTCCTGTCGTTGGGAAACTGCTCCCACTAAAGGCGATATCGCCCGAGGTGAGCGTCCCGGACACCCTGTAGGTATTGCCTGGACCGTCGAGGTCCGGGATGGCGAGGGTGAAGGTATCGAAGCCGGTGCCGGAGCTCGCGTTGTCGCACGCGTCCAGATAGAACGGCCAAGCGCCCCCGGTGGGGCCGTTGACCCGACCGGTGCCGGTGAAGCGAACGCATGTGGCGGACGTCTGCTGGAAGGAGGTTATGCCGGTGAATGGGTCGGTTGCCGGATCAACGGTCATGCCCTGTCCACTCGTCTGGGTGAGTGGATGGGCCCAATCGGTAAACGTTAGGCGGCCGCCGGGCGTGGCGTTTACGTCAAAATCGAAGTCCTGTCGGTCGCTGCCCACCGTGGCGCTGCCGGGGCCGATGGATCCGACGCCGCTGATCCGGGCGTTAGGCGCTGTCGGCGGGGCCGTGCCGGATTTGACCAGGTCGCCTGACGAGAGATTGCCATTGCGGTCATATCCCGCGTTGGGCATGTACAGGCGAAGGAAGTCCGACCCGCTCCCTGCCGGCCCGTTGTCGCAGATGTAGAGCGTAAACGCCATCAGTGCGCCGGTATCCAGGCGTCCCGTTCCGTCGACTTCCACACCGTGCGTGGGATCGGCACAGGCCGTCGAGCCATCGCGGAACGCCGAGAACCAGGTTCCCAGGTCGCTCGCCGACACGGTCAGCTGACCGACCGTAGTCGCGCTGCGCACGACGCTCCAATCCGTGAAGGTGAGATGCCCGGCGAGATCCGACGTAATATCGAAGTCGAAATCCTGACGAGAGGAGCCAGGCGTGGCATCG
>QHUV01000616.1 GCA_003222065.1 Gemmatimonadota bacterium
CGATGCGCACGGTGTGCGCGAATGCGAAACCGTAGAGGTCTTTGCCGATCTCACGGATGAACGATCCGTCGGCGCCGAACTCGAACAGCTGCGAGGCGGTCGCCCCGTGGACGGTGCTGCGCGAGCCTGTCCGGCTAAACACATAGAGATGGCGACGCGCATCGATGGCAACACCGGCAACCTCACCGAAGTACATCCCCGCCGGCAGCTTGAGAAAGTCGACGCTTGCGTCGAACGGTATTTCCGGCACCGGTTGCTGTGCCGTTGCTGCGGTCGCGGCGACCAGTAGCAAAGCTGCTATGAAAGGAGTGCGCATGGCTGGGGATGTCGGCTGGAAGTGATCGGTCCTCTGCGGTGAACCAACAGCGCCCGATCTGCGATCGAAGTGGGTGTCGATCATAGCCCTCGAGGCTATAATAGGGAATGAGCCCACAAAGCGTTGTGCAAGTAGCCACGACGGAGATCGGCACCCCGATTGGCGCCATGATTGCCGCCGCGAGTGAGACGCACTTGCTGCTGTTCGAGTTCCCGCATCGACGCATGATCGACACGCAATTCGAGCGCGTGCGGCGGGCGCTGGACTGTGAGCTCGCACCGGGTGACTCGCCGGTGTTCGCGATGCTGCGCGCGCAGCTCGACGAGTACTTCGCGGGCCGGCGGCGCGAATTCACCGTGCCGCTGCACACGCCGGGTACACCGTTTCAAATGCGCGTCTGGGCCGAATTGCAGCGCATTCCCTGCGGGACGACGACGACCTATGCGCGCGTCGCCGAGGCGATTGGGCAGCCTAACGCGGTACGAGCCGTGGCGCGCGCAAACGGCGACAACCGGATCGCCATTATCATCCCGTGCCACCGCGTGATCGGCTCGAACGGGGAGCTCGTCGGTTACGGCGGCGGACTGTCGCGCAAACGCAAGCTCCTGGATCTCGAGGGGCGAGCGGAGGCACTCTCTCTTTTTGCCGACGGGCCTACCGCGGCACGAATAGGGCTTTGAAGTCGGCGGGTGGCGAGACGTCCGACGCCGGTCGCGGGAAGGCAGGCCGTGGCGCCTGAGCGGACATCGCGAGCGTCGAAAGGGACGACAGCAGGGCAGCGGAGCGTTACGAATAGCGCGGTTCGTTCGCCCTATAGGCATGAGCCGCCCCTCCATTTTCACGCTTGCGATCCTGCTCGCCGCCGCCGGTGCCCGTCCGGCGCAGGCCCAATTCCATTTCACGCACCGCGACACGCTGCCGCAGAAGGTCGTGCAGCGGGCGCTCGACGGCTACAACCATCACGACGTCGTCGCGATCGAGACGGAATACCTGCCGGCGTACATGTATGAGAACATGGCCGACTCGACCGGGCCGCATCTCGTGTCGGCCGTCGCGGTCCGCGACAGCCTGATCATCGTATTTCAACGGACGAAGGATGCGCACCTGAGATTGTCGAAGCGCGTCCTCACCGGCCCGATCGTGACCGACTTCTATACGATGCTGCTCAACGGCAGGAAGAAGAAGCACGTCGACATGTACGAGGTGCGGAACGGGAAGATCGTGCGCGAGT
>QHUV01000617.1 GCA_003222065.1 Gemmatimonadota bacterium
TCAGTACACCAAGAAGCGAACGCAGATGAACGCAGACTACGCAGCGCCCAGAGGGCACCCGCCGCAGATACTGCTTAAGATCGAGAGCGAACTTTTTCAAAAAGTCGTTTGACCGCTCTTTCCATCTGCGTTCATCTGCGCAATCTGCGTCCATCTGCGTCCAGCTTTTTGAACTGCCGAGAAGCCTCATAGCGACGTTACGCAATCTCAATTACAACTTTCCCGAACGTGGCGTTGCTCTCGAGATAGCGGTGTGCGTCGCCGATTTGGTCGAGTGGGAAGACGCGATCGACGACCGGCCGCACCGCGCCGTTCGCCAACAGCGGCACGACCTGCGCGGCGAAGGCGCGCGTGGCGATGATCTTCTCCTCGAGCGGTCGCGCGCGCAACATAGTGCCGCGCAGCGTTAGGCGTTTACCGAGGATGACACCCAGGGGGAGCGAGGCATCGCGGCCGCCCATGGTGCCGATGAGGATGATCCGGCCTTTCGGCGCCGCCGCGGCAATGCTCGCCGCCAAATACTCTCCACCGACGAGATCGAGAACGATCTCGACGCCCGCACCGTTGGTTCGCTCTGTGACGCGCTGCGCAAGCGCACCAATGTCGTCGACGACGAAACCATCGGCGAGCCCGAGCGAGCGTGCGCGCTCGATCTTGGCCGCCGTGCGTGCATCGCCGAGTGGCAAGGCGCCGGCGGCGCGCGCCAAAGCGAGGTAGCCGGTCCGCACGCCGCGACCTCGCCGGCGATCTCCATGCCCGGAATGTCCGCTGGCCACCCCGGTGGCGCGGGATAGCGACCTTCGCGTTGAAGCAAGTCGGCGCGATTGAGCGCGCTCGCGCGAATGCGCACGAGCACCTCGCCTGTTCCCGGCTCCGGTCGCGCGACGTCGCGCACCTCCAACACCTCGGGGCCACCGGGGCGAGTGATGATGGCGGCGCGCATGCGTGCAGCGCTGGCGATAGTTGTTCTCCGTTTATGATCGGTGGAGGTTGGAGGGCGAGCCGCCCGACGGTCAAGACGCGGCCAGTCGAGCGGCCGCGGCGTGAATAATCTCGAACTGACGTAGAATGCGGTGAAACTGCGGCTCCGTCAGCTCGGCGTGCGCGCCGGCCGCGGCCGGCGCCGCGGCGCATGGCGGTGGGGCGAGCCGGCGCCCAACGGCGTCGGCCACCAGCTCGAGGCAAGTCGTTAGGCTGCCGGCGAAGTGAGTCACGTCAGTCCGCATCGCCGGGCCCTCGGGTGCATGGCGCAGGGTGCCGAGGGCGATGTCCGCGGCGACGAGGCGGCGCGTGAAGGCGAGCAGTGTCGTGCCCGGCTCCAACGCGCGGCGCCCACGCGCCGACTCGGCGACGAGACGCTCGAACGAGGCCTCGGCATTCGTCGCCGCGAGCGCGGCGTCGCGCCGTGCGGCGGCCAGCGCGACGCTGGACTCGTCATCCGTGGTATTCCACATCGTCGCGACGAGACGCAGGTGCCTCGCCGCGGCCCGGAGCGCCTGCGCCGCGAGCTCGGGAAAGCGGTCGCGCTCGGGCGTCGGCCAGAGCAACCACGATCCCGCCAAGCCGAGCGCTCCGCCGATGAGCGTATTCATAACACGCAGCCGAGCCAGGTGCCAATCACCAGCGCTCATCTCGGCGAGCAGCACGAACGTCGGCGTCAGGAAGACCGAGTAGATGAGATAATTCACGCGCAGAAACGCGACGCACACGGCGGCCAGCACGAAGATCACAAGGAGCAACCCGCGCGGGTCGTGAATCAGCGCGACCAGGCCGGCGGTGATGAGCGCGCCGGCGACGGTTCCGAGCACACGTTGCAGGCCTTTGATCAACGTCGCGCCCGCCCACGGCTGGAGGATGATGATCGCGGTGATGGTCACCCAGTAGCCGCGCGGGAGATGAAGCACGCGCGTCACGAGTACGGCGACCGCGGTGACGATGGCGACGCGTAGCGCGTGGCGCAGTGCCAGGGAGCTCAAGGTGAGACTTGCGCGCAACGTGTCGAGCACCGCCGGCCGGTCCTCGACGATGGTCAATACAGCGAGCGCCGGCGGTATGTCAGGCGGCCGACCGCTCTCCAATGC
>QHUV01000618.1 GCA_003222065.1 Gemmatimonadota bacterium
GAATTCCGCGGCGCACTCAAAGCCGTGCAGGGAAAGCCCGTCGATTGGCGCGCCGCCGCCGACGCGCCATTTACCACGAACGTCGAGGCGGCGGGGATCACGCCGTTGCCCGGACAACTTACGGGCGACGGCGACCTGCTCCTGCTCGATCCCGCACAGAACAACTCCTTCCGTCTCCTCAATCGCGCCCTGGCCGAGGGGGCATCGCTCCGTTTCAGCCCATCGAGTGCTGGCCGCGACGGACGGTGGGTGATTGCCGGCGCCGACCAGACAAAAGCGCAAGCCTGGATCACCGACCTCTTCGTGCACGCCGAGCGCGTGCCGCCGGCGAGTATGCCTAACGCGGTGCCCGCGCCGGCTCGCGTTGCCCTCTACAAGGCGGCGCCCGGCAACATCGACCAAGGGTGGACCGAGTGGCTGCTCGACACACACGGATTTAAGTACACGCTCATCACGCCGGCGGACCTCCATGCCGGCAATCTCATTGCCAAGTTCGACGTCGTGCTCGTCGCGTCACAGAGCTTGGGCGGCGGCGGACGTGGCGGACGGGGCGGAGGTGCCGGGGGACCTGGTGGGGTGGTGGATACGACAAACCAGCGCGCCGAGGATAGCCTGCGCGTCGGTGCTTTCGACGATTTCGTGCGCGCCGGCGGAACACTCGTGGCGTGGAATCAGGGCGCCACCGCCGCGGCCGCGGCGCTGCACCTTCCGGTTCGGAACGTCGTTTCCGGGTTGGCGCGGAAAGATTATTTCACGGGCGGATCCATCATGCAGGTCATCGTCGATACGACGCACCCGGTGATGTCCGGGATGCCCGGCCGCGCCGACGCGTTCGTCTTCAACAGCCCCGTGTTCACGACGCTCGACGGCTTCGAGGGCTCGGTCATCGCCAAGTACCCTAACGACGGACCGATCCTGCGCTCCGGCTATCTCGTCGGCCAGAAGTACATGCAAGGACTCGCCGCCGCGCTCGATGTGAAGCACGACCGCGGACACGTCATCCTCATCGCATTCCAACCACAGTGGCGCGGCCAATCGACGGGGACCTTCCGCGTCGTCTTCAACTCGGTGTTCTTCGGCGGCCAGGTCGCCGCTCAAGCGCGCGGCGCGCCAGGTTTCTGGAGCGCGCCGACGTTAGGCACGGAGCGCTGAGCGCGCGTCACGGCGGTTGCCCGCGCGGCCGCCCTTTGCAGGACCGCTGCGGATTGATTCCTCATCCCGCATTGCGGTCAGTTCGTCCCCGAAGCGCGCGGCTCGTCACGACGGTAGCGCGTCGCTATGGCGTACAGCGCACTCTGTAGCGATGAGCCTTCATGCCTTAGCGGGTCAAGAGACTGGTCGCGGGCTGCTCACCAGGCGTATCCGTATTGCGCTTGTCGTGCTCGCGGCGTGGCTCGCGTTCAGCGCCCTTCAGGCCAGCATCGGCGCCGCGCTGGAACGGCCCGGCGCGACGGCGTGGA
>QHUV01000619.1 GCA_003222065.1 Gemmatimonadota bacterium
ATGCGCACGCGTCGGTTGTTGCCCGATACGCCCCACTCCGTCGCGATCGCACCTTGGCGAACCAAGCGCTGGAGCGCGGGGTAGAGCGACCCCGTTTCGACCTGTAACACGTTGCGTGACTGCGAGCGGATCAGCTGGACGATGCCATAACCATGACACGAACCCCACCGCAGCGCCTGTAGCACGATGAGGTCGAGGGTGCCCTGCAATAGTTCGATCCGCGACGCCGGCGGGTTCTTTGATGTCACACAGGCCCGTCTAAGTAGACGTTCTACCTATCTGTAAGTAGACTGTCTACCTTTCAGCGAATTGTCAAGACCGACCGCGCGTCGGTGCGAGGGACCCCCAATCGTAAACGCCGCCTGCATCCTTCAGGGCCTGCGCGAAGACGTGGAGCTCCCACGGAGTTCCCGCTCCAATGCCGCATCTTGGCAGGAAGGCACTCCCTCGTTAGGACCAGCAATCCTTCGTTAGGCTCCGGCGCGCGATCCGATGTGATGTGGCTCGCCCGCCGGTCAGAGCCCGAACTGTCGCAGGGATGGCGTTGTCGATGGCTTCCAACGCCCAGCGACGTGTGGCTGGATGCTAACGCGTACCTGCTCCGTCGTCAGGACTGAGCGGCGATAGAAGAGTCGCTTCCGCGGCGGCACGGAAGCGAGAACGCGAACACTGAACCCCCCGAAGTACCAGGTTCGGCCCACGCCCGGCCGCCGAGCATGGCGACAGTCTCCCGAACGATGCTCAAGCCAAGGCCTGTACCTTCTACTCCGGAGACTGGGCCGTCCGCATGGGCACGGAAGAATCGATCGAAGAGCTTGCGGCGCGCCTCGTCCGGTACGCCGAGTCCATTGTCCGAGACTTCGACGATCAGCTCGGCCGCGCCATCGTCATCGCGCCGCTGTTCGAGCCGTGAGCGGATCTCGACCCAGCGCTCCGCCTTTGCGGGATCCGAATATTTGATCGCATTGGAGATGTAGTTCGTCAGACAAAGCTCAACGGCCGCCGCATTGACCTCGACTGCCGGCAGATCCGGCGAGAGGCGGACGGCCACCTCACGGGCGCGCGCGAGTTGGCGCAGCTGGCGCACGGCTTCGGCGGCGGCCGCTGGAAGCAACACATTCTTCTGCTGCCGCGCATCTCCGTCCAAGCGCGACAGCGAGATCAGATTCTCGAGCACCACGTGTATCGCGGCGGCATTTTCTCCGATCATCTCGATGAAGCGACTGCGTTCATTCTCGCTCACCCATGGCTCGCTGAGCAGACTATGCGCGCCTTGAATGGCGCCGAGGCGAGTCTTCAGCTCGTGTGAGACCGTCCGGTTGAATCCGCGAAGGCGCTGCTCTCGCTCGCCGACCTGCGCCATCGTCTTTCGTAAGAAGTGCGTCGTCGTGGCCTGCTGAATGATCGCTACCGCGTGGAATACGCGATGCGCGCACTGCAGAAGCTCGGATCGGCTGCATGGTTCATTGATCTGATCGACAGCCTCCGCGAGAAACGAGAAGAGCACGCCGCCGAGCAACTCATATTCCTTGAACAGCTGGTATGCATCGAAGCCCTGGACGTACCGCAGCTCGCCCAGCTCCATCGCCTTCGCGACGACAGGCGCGTCAGCCGCCACTTCTTCCGCCGGATTCTCGACGTAGTCGGCAATGCCGTCGATAAGGACCGGTATGTGGTCGAGGAGTTCCTCTCCTGGAAAAACGCGATCGCGTCCGATCGACACGCGCGCGGCGATGCGCTCGAGCCAGCGCGTCGTCAGCCCGTCGCGCGCAGCGCGAAGCCTATCCGCAAGGGCGCCCGCGAGCGGACAATCCTTTGACGGGTCTAAACGCTCAGCCGTCGGCACATTCCTCTGTGGTCAGAGAACGCTCATGTGGCTAATTCTGCTCGAGCTCTGTGACTACACGGGCGGCATCGAAACAGTTTGGCAGTCGAAGCATTTCACGGCTAGCTGAATCGTTCCGATCTCGATGTTCTCCAGCAACGTACGACCGCAGCTTGGGCAGAAGTAGTCGATGCCATCGGTGGCGTCTTCGGTTCTCACGGCCGGACCGGAAGCGGCCGTCCGTATCGTGGCCATCCTCATCTTGGCCGGAACTCGAACCATCGGGACTTTCGGCCGCTCATCCATTTTCTGATTTTGCCTCCGCTCGGGAATGAGGCGCTGTCGGGCCGCTCGGCTGTCGGTCCACAGTGCGCTCCAATTCTGTCCGCCGTGAAAACTGGCGTCAACTCGGGATAGTCGCTAGCAGGTAGGATTGGCCCGTCGCTGCCGGGCGCACCGGTTTGGTCATGCCGTGCGTCTTGCCGCACTGCTTTCGCTTAAAACGCCGTGAAGACCGCGCGAGTGACTCGGGTGGCAGATTGCGCATCGAATCCAGTTCCGCCTTGATCAACGGCATCACGGTCGCGGGTTGAGTCGTGGTTACGTAGATGCCACCCGTCGTCACGCCGCGCTCGATCAGCGGCGCGTGCGCGGCGTAGCTGAGGCCCCGCTGTTCGCGGACGGCATTCGCCACGCGTGATGAGAGCCAGGCAGTGGCCATCCGGAATGCCGGATAGTCGGGGTCGACAGCCCTTGGTCCCTGGAACCAGCCGAGGATGTAGTTAGTCGCCACCGGCCGCGACGCGAAGGCGACGCTCGACGCTGATCGCGGCAGCGTTGTCGGTAGCGCCCAGTGATAGCTGCCCGCCGGCAAGGACGTGAGCGTGCGCGTCACGGCGGCCTCGACGTCAGAGCGGCTCACGCTGCCCACGACGACGACGAGCATGCGCGACGTCACTAGTGCCGTCGCCGCATAACGAGCCAGGGCGCTCGAATCCAATGTGGCCAAGCTACTCTCGGTGCCGTCTGGCTCGAGTCCGTACGGGTGGCCGGCGAATGCGGCGCTATCGGCGAGGAGGGATACAAAGCCGTCGGGATCGTCGCGACGCCGGTGGAACGTGGCCATCATGCGACGGCGCACGAGCTCGACGTCGCGCGGCACCAGCGTTGGATGCAGCAGCCGATCGGCGAAGATGTTCCACGAGGAGTCGAACTCCTGCCTAACGCCGCGGAAACCGTACAGCGTCCAGTCGGATTCGGCGTCGACGACGAGACGGCTGCCTGTGCGTCCCCACGCCGTGCGCGAGCTCTCCTCCGGATAATGCGCGCTGCCGTACTCGGCGACATGCAGGAGCAAGGGCTCGATCCCCTGTGTGGCGGGCGTCAGCTGCCGGGTGCCACCGAGCAGATACACGTTCACGGCGACGACGTCCGTGGCATAGTTGGGACGCAGAATCACGCGCACGCCGCCAACGGTGAAAGCCGTGGTGATGCTGTCGAGTGGCACCAGCCGACCCTCGGCAGATGTGACAGACATCGCTTGCTCGGGCCTCGCACTCGCGCAGCCGGCGACGAGCAGTGCCGACGCAAGGCGAGCGAGACCGCGTGCGATACGTCGGCCGACAAAAGAAAGAGTGGACGAGCTCATTTCTCGTTCACAAAAGCGAGGTACTGCGCGAGCGTTACCGACACGCGCTGAGCGTCCTTCTCCGATGTGAGCGCGCCGATGACGAAGGGCTTGTCGACGAGGTAGTCGCCGACGAAGCGCCTAACGTCATCCAGCGACCGCGCCGACAGGTTGTCCACGTAGCCGAGATGGTAGTCGAGACCGGCCACCGACCAGAGGTCACCGACGGCTTGCGCGAGTCCAAGCCCTTGCTCGAGCCGTAGCACCGTCGTGACAGCGCGACGTTTCTTGGCGATCTCCAGGTCAGGGGCGCTGAAATAGGCGGTGTCAGTCATGAGACGCAGCTCAGCCTGGAGCCCAGTTAGCGCACCGGGGAGTCGTTCCGGTGTCGTAACGCCGCGGAGGATGATCGGCCCAGTGTTCGCCAGGGTGCGATAGCCTATGGTCAATGACTGAAAGAGTCCTGAGTCGACCAGGCGATGCCGAAACGCCGAGCGGTCGTCATCGAGGAGATCCGAGAGCACGTCGGCAGCGTAGGTCGCACCCGCCTGCTTCCGAACTCTCGGGCCCTGCCAGGCAATCTCGATCGTTACATCGGAGACATCCCCCGTCACGACTACCGCGCGGCTGGCAGCGAGGGGCGGCATCGGCGCGACGGGGTGCGCGGCGAAAGGATCATCGCGTCGCGCCCAACCGTCGAAGGCATCATGGGCCATCCCAAAGACGGCCGGCGCGCTCACGTCCCCTGTAACGATGAGGGCCGCGTTGTTAGGCACGTAGTAGCGATGGAAGATCTCGTCGAGGTGCTCTGGCGTCACCGTGAGCACAGCCGTCTGGTCACCGATCGTGTTCTTGCGCACGAACCCATCTCCCCACAGCCGCTCGTCGACGGACCGGGAGAGCGAGAAGCTCGGCTCCGAGGCGCGGCGTTGGAGCTCGCCGAGCACGACGAAGCGCTCGCGTAGGAGCTCGTCTTTGACGAAGCGTGGCCGCCGTACGAGATCCGCGAGCGCCTCGACCGCGCCTCCAACGTTCGCGGACGGCAAGATCATATAGTAGGACACGGTCTCGTCGGACGTGGTGCCGTTGAAGGCGGCGTTCAACTCTCCGGCGATACGGCGAAAGCTCTGATTTTGCGGGCCGCGGTATCCTCTGAAGAGCATGTGCTCGTAGAGGTGCGGCACGCCCTGATCTGCTGGCTCTTGAATCATCGCGCCAGCGCGCACAACCACTTCGACGGTGGCGAGCGGCACGGAATGGTTCTCGACGACGATCACCTCGAGGCCGTTAGGCAACGTCTG
>QHUV01000066.1 GCA_003222065.1 Gemmatimonadota bacterium
GCTTCGCCGCGGCCAGCGTCGTATCGAACAAGAAGCCGACGAGTGGCATCAGCCAGTAATCGGTCATCGCTTCGACGCCGACGGGACTCGTCGGATGAATGTGCAGCACGGCACCCAGGCGGTCCGCCTCCGTGTACAGTGGCTCGAATCGCTCGTCGGCGAGAGCAACGCCGTTGACGTTGCTGAAGAGCATCGCTCCCGGGAAATGCAACTGCTCGACCGCGCGGCGCAGCTCCGTCACTGAGGCCGCCGGATCGCAGAGCGGTAACGTCGCCAGCGCGGCGAACCGGGGACCGCGCTCACGAACGATCGCCGCGAACGCGTCATTCACCAGCCGCGCGAGCCTAACGGCGCGCGTCGGGGGCTCGACGTGCGTCCCCGGCGTCGTGAGGGTTATCACCTGCGTATCGACGCCGTCCCGCACCAGAACGTCGGCGCGATAGGCGATGTCGCGATGTCCACGCACGGCGACGTTGTAGTCGCCAGGATAGTGCACGCATGGATTTCCCGCCTCGTCCATCGTGACGCGCACCACGCTGTCCTCGTCGCCGAGGGCATCGAGATATTCGGGCGGGTAGAAGTGGTTGTGAACGTCAATCAGCATTTGCGACAAATTCGGTGCGGGTGGCGGTGCGGCGCGACCAGAGTACGAATACGGGCCAGCCGAGAAGAACGAGCAGGAGTCCCGTTAGGCTCTCCACCGGCGCGGCAGCAATCTGATTCACGGCGACGAGCAGCGCGGCTGCCGCAAAAGCGAGTGGCAGCGCGGCGCCAAGCGGCGCGCGGAATGCGGGACGGAAGTCAGCGCGCCGGCGTAGCGTCATGAGGCCAATCGCCATCAGCGCGAAAAATACCCATTCCGTGTAGATGACGCGCGCGACGAGCACGCCATACGTACCGGTGAGAACGAGCAGGCAGGCCCACACGGCTTGCAGGACGATGGCGCGGTGAGGCGTGAGGTACCGTGGATGAACCTCACCAAGTCGGCGGAAGAGTAAGCCGTCTTGCGCCATTGCCAAATACGCGCGGGGTCCGGCGAGCACGATGCCGCTCAGCGCGCCGAATGTCGAGACGACGACTAGCGCCGCCATGAGCGCCGCGCCGCCGCGGCCGAGCACCGCGTCCGCGGCGTCGGCGGCGATGCGCGACGAGCCCGCGACGCGCGCCATCGGCAATACATGGAGATACGCGGCGTTGAGCAACACGTAGCACAGGGTAACGGTGACAGTTCCGAGTACCAGCGCTCGTGGAATCGTGCGCTCCGGTCGAATCGTTTCGCCGGCCGCGTACGTCACCATGTGCCATCCGCCGAAGGCGAAAAGACCGGCGGCAATCGCCAGGAGAAAGCCGCGCGCCGACGCGCTCGCCGCCGGATGCGGCGGCACCGAGACGCGCGGTCCGAGCACGAACGCGGCGATGACGACGATCGCGATCGCCGCCACCTTGGCGATCGTGAGCGCCGTTTGCAATCCGCTCCCCTGCCTAACGCCGACGTAGTTCACCACCGAGAGCACGATCACCGCGCCGGCCGCGACGAACCGCAGCGCGACATCGTTCATCGGCACGAGCACGCCGAGATAGCGCGCGAACACCATCGCGATCGCGGCGATGATGCCGGTGTGCATCGTCCAGAACATCGCCCAGCCCCACAGGAATCCGAAGGCGGGGGAGAAGGCTCTCGCGAGATACACGTACACGCCGCCCGTCGACGGAAGTGCCGCCGCGAGCTCGGCGGCGATCAACGAGCCGCCTAACGTGATGAGCCCGGCGAGCAACCAGACGACGATGATGCCGGCCACCGACGGCACGGCGCCGGTGACCATCGACGGCTGAACGAAGATCGATGCGCCGATGATCGTCCCGACGACCATCGCCGTAGCCTGCAGCGGACCGATGGCGGCGCGGAGCGCGGAGCGCTGAGCGTGGAGCATGGGGTCCTGCGTCACGCGCTGCGCTCTACGCTGTGCGCTCTACGCTCAACGCGCCCCGACGACCTTCGGCACCACGTACACCCGACGCAGCGCGTCGAGATACTCGGTGTGGAGTCCCTTGATCGTCTCGAACTCCCGTTTTACGGCGGCGCGATACTCGGGGTGCGTCGCGAAATCGAAGAGGAGCGCGGCCATCGCTTGCGCGTCGACGACGAAACCCTGATGACCGACTTCGGTGAGTGCGTCCGCTTCCATTTCATAGGTGTGGTTTGGCGCGTTGGATGACTTGGCGCTGAAGCCGACGCCGGGAATGTTGCTCGACACGCTCCCCGTCTCCTCGTAACCCTGCGGCTTGCCCGCCTCGGGCAGCACGCCTGTCGCGCCATACTTCTTCATATACGCGAACGCGAGCTCGTCGAGCGTCGCGACGCCGATGCCGTCGCGATTGTGTCCATAGTGATCGATCTTCACTTGCGTCCCGGTTGCCAGCGCCGCGGCGCGCGCCGCATTGTCGATCATCTCCGTCTCCTGCGCGAGGTATACCTCGTCCGGATAACGGACATAGAAGTCCGCCGCCGTCTTATCCGGAACGACGTTAGGCGCCGCACCGCCTTCTGTGATCACACCCTGAATGCGTGCCTCGGGTCGCAGGTTGCTGCGAATAGCGTCGATGTTGTTGAAGAGGTGAATCACTCCCTCGAGCGCATTGCGCCCATTCCATGCCGTGAGCTGATGCGCCGGCGCGCCGAAAAAGGTGTACTTCACGCCGTCGATGTTCATGCAACAGGTGCCGAAGCCGGGTGCCGCCCGTGACGTCGCGCTCGTCGAATGGCTGCGCACGAGGATATCCATGCCGTTGAAGACACCGGCGTCGTACATCACCGTCTTGGCGTTGGGCGGCATCATCTCCTCGCCTGGCGCACCGAAGACGACGACTGTACCCGGAGTCTTCGTGCGGGTGAGGTACTCGGCGATAGCAACGGCGGCGGCGATCCCGATCGGCCCTTGCGTCGAGTGCTGATCACCGTGGAAGGCTCCTTTCGTACCGCGGAGAGCGTCGTACTCCAGGATGATGCCGAGGTTCGGCGATCCGGACGATTTAGTGTATCGCGCGACGAACGCGGTCTTGAGTCCGCCCGATCCCATCTGCACATCGAAGTCGTGCTTGCGCAGATAATCGGTAAGGAGTTGGACCGACCGCGTCTCCTCGAAGCCGATCTCTGGATGACGCGTGATGTCGTCACCGAGGGCGAGGAGCTCCGTGTCCATGAGCTGCTTGGCGCGCATTGCCACGGCGTCGCGTGCCGCGCTCGGCCCGGTCAATTTCGCAACGAGACCATTGAGGTCGAGCGATCGCTCGAGTTGATCGAGCTTCTGCACGACGGACCGCGCGGCATCGCGTTCGGTTGGTGTCTCCTGGGCGGTAATGAGTCTCGAGGCAATCAACACGAGCAGCGGAAACATGATGGTGCCGGACAGGCGCATGAGTCTCTCCGTGATGGGTACGAGCAGGATTAACGCTGCACGTCAGGCAATCGCACGGCTAGAGGCCGGAAGAGCCCGGCTTGGATCGCGCTTTGGCACGCCGCCCGCATGTGTCGAGATCGGCAGGACGCTCGGCAGCCGCGGGCGATCGACCAATGCCGCCGGCAGGGGGTCGGCGGCTCTTTGAACGGGGAGGAAAAATGGCGGACGTCAACATTCAGCAAACACCATCCAGCGGCGAGTCTCGCAGTGGTGGTTCCGGTGCCGTGTGGGCCGTGGTCGTCGTGATCCTGCTGCTGGTCATTGGTTGGTTCATCTTCAACGGCGGTTTCAGCACCCGCCGCACGACGAACGTCAATGTCAACGTGCCCGGTCAGACGGGCGGCACCTCCGGTGGCGGCACGAGCGGCGGTGCGACGAAGACACCATAGCCCGCACGATCCGGCTCTGCGCGGCCAGTAACAGCGTCAGCGCGGACGAACGCGGACACGAACGGACAGGAAACGTAATTGTCATCCTGAGCAGCGCTCCCTCAGGATGACAATGTAGTTCTTGTCCGCGTTAGCCCGTGCAGTGTCCGTGTTCGTCCGTGCTCACGCTGTTGACCTTTGACGGCCAAAGCTACTCACACCGAGCGCGTCTTCCACCTGCCGCGCCTGAACAGCACGGCGCTCAGCAGCGCTAGCGTGGAGAAGGCGATCGTCACGGCGAGATACACACCCCTCGGCCCGAAATGCAGCGTCTTCGCGAGCAAGAAGCCGAGCGGAATCTCCCACAGCCAAAAGACGACGATATTGAGAATCGTCGGCGTCATCGTGTCGCCCGCGCCATTGAATGCCGCGGACAGCACCATGCCGTAGGCGTAGAACAGGAACCCGACGGCGATGATGCGGAGCGTGTCGACGGCGTACGGCACGACGGCTGGATCGGTGGTGAAAATATTGGCGATCGGACGCGCCAGCACCACGAACAAAACACCGACCACCCCCAGGAAGCACATGTTATAAAAGCCCGCCATCCAAACGGCGCGCTCGGCGCGCTCCGGCTTGCGCGCGCCTAACGCCTGACCGACCATCGTCGCCCCGGCGTTCGATAGGCCCCACGACGGCAGCAGGGCGAAGATGATCACACGAATGCCGATCGTGTAACCGGCAAGCACGCCGCTTCCGAAAGTAGAAAGAATGCGAATCAAGCCAATCCAGCTCGCCGTGCCGATGAGTGCCTGCAGCGTGCCACTCGCGGAGAGTTTGATGAGCCGCCACATCACCGCCGGTTCGAGGCGAAGGTGATGCCGCTTGATGTGCACTCGTGCGCTGCTGCCCCGCACGAGGCGGCTGAGCGCGAACAGCGCGCCGGTGCCGCGACCGATGTTCGTGGCGATGGCTGCTCCCTTCACGCCTAACGCCGGAAACGGCCCAAGCCCAAAAATGAGGCACGGACCGAGCGCGATGTTGATGGCGTTGGCGAGCCAGAGGACGCGCATCGCGATCGCGGCATCGCCCGCGCCGCGGAAGATCGCGTTGACGAGGAACAGCAAGAGAATCGTCGCGTTTCCGCCGTACATGATCCGCGCATAGGTGCTGCCGATCGCGAGCACGTTGGCTGATGCGCCCATGAGTCCAAGCAGCCGAGGTGCGGCGACCACTCCGATGGCCCCAAGCCCTAGCGCGATCAACGCGCCAAGCGCGATCGCCTGGACGGCCGAGCGCGCCGCGCCGTCCAAGTCGCGCTCGCCGACGCGACGCGCCACCATCGCTGTCGCCCCGATGGCGAGTCCCATCGCGAGCGAGTAAATGAGCGTCAAAAGCGACTCGGTGAGTCCGACCGTCGCGACCGCATCCGCGCCGAGGCGCGAGACGAAGAACACATCGCAAACGGCGAACACGCTCTCCATCACCATCTCGAGGACCATCGGTACGGCGAGGACGAGAATCGCCCGTCCAATGGGCCCTTCGGTGTAGTCACGACGCGATCCGTGCAACGCTTCGCGCACACCGGACCATAAGCCTTCGATCGGTGGCGGATGCGCGACGGCTACCGAGTTTCCGTCGAGCACTTCGCTGAATTCAGATGACATGGTGAATGGGATTCCGTGAAAGTCAGAGGGCGGCACCGAGATCGGTGCCGCCCCCTCATCATCTCAGGCAAGCGTTTGATCGATCAGTGCAAAGGTCGTTGCGCGCGCGCGCGGTTGCTGGCGACGCCAGCGACGCATACGACCGCGAGTTTCGGCATGAATGGGAACTGACGCATCGGCGAGATCGAAAGTGTCGAGCGGACGGTCGCCCGACAGGTGAGCCACAATGTAGATCGGGCCGGACAGCCGCACAATGGCGATAGGGCGCGGCCGCGCGTGTGTGAGTGAGTGTCGCACATGGCACTTCACTTGCCGCAAATCATGAAAGGTGAACTCGCCGACGCTGGCGACGCGGCGATCGGCTTCTTAGTCGAACCTGATGGGATGAAAGGAGAGCCAGTCATGGCAACACGAGGCGGCGGGAAAAGTGAGAATCGGTCCAACGCGCGGAGCGCCAGCGGCGCAAGTGCATCGAGTGGAGCGGCACGTCAGAGCACTGGCGGCACGAGCGCGACGTCCGCGCCCAGCTCGAACGCCGGTGCGGCCGGCACAAGGAGCGCGAGCCCGACACCTAGCGGCAGCACGAGCGCGGCGTCAAGCAATGCGACGAGCCAGCGCGACAGCAATGCGAACGCGTCGACGGCCGCCACTGGCGGCGATCGAGAGCGAGAGCTGAACAAGTCCCGCGAGCAGGGCAGCGTGCGCCCGAGCTCGTCGACAGGGCGACAGGAAGCCGGGCAACAGACCACCGGCGCGTACACCTCGCCGATCTACTCGACAGGCGGCAACAGTCCGTTCGCGATGATGCGTCGGATGATGGAAGACATGGATCGGCTCTTTTCGGACTTCGGCTTCACGCATCCGGGCCTGCTCGCTTCGAGCCTGCTCAATCCGGACGCGTGGTCTGCCGACGAATCGCGTCAACGCTCACTTGGCGGACAAACGCAATCGGGCGGTGCGCGTGGCGCCTTGGCGCCGCAGACGCGTGGGCAGCAGGGGTTGCAGCGCGGCGGGCAGCGCGCGCTCTCGACGTCCGGGCTACAAAGTATCTGGGCGCCGCAGGTCGAGATCTTCGAGCGCGGGAATAGCCTCGTCGTGCGCGCCGATCTGCCGGGCTTGTCCCGCGAGGACGTCGATGTCGAGGTCGAGGATGATGCGCTCGTGATCCGCGGCGAACGGCACAGCGACGTCGAGGACGAGCAGGAAGGCTATTACCGCAGCGAGCGAAGCTACGGCAGCTTCTATCGCGCGATCCCTCTACCCGACGGCGTCGACGCCAGCGCGTGCAACGCGACGTTCAAGGACGGCGTGCTCGAGGTGACGCTTCCGAAGCCAGCGCAACAGCCGTCGCGTGCGCGTCGGATTGACGTGCGTTGAGCGCGGAGCGTGGAGCGTAGAGCGTATTTCGGAAGCGCTCTACGCCCAACGCTCAACGCGCGACGCTCATGGCACCGGCACCGGATCGCCGTTGATGTCCAACAACACAACCGGCGCAATACCGGTCGCCTTCAATGGCTGCTCGATCGTTTTCCGATCGCCGACAATCACGATCGCGAGATGATCGACATCGATGTACTTGTTCGCGACGCGCACAACGTCATCCTTCGTCACCGCGCGAACGCTCTGCGCAAAGTGTTGGAAGTAGTCCTGCGGCAGATCCTCGAGATAGATGGCGCTGATCGAGCTGTTCACCGCGCGCACCGAAGAGAAGTTCTGTGGCAGGCCCTGAACGATGTTGTCTTCCGCGGTCTTCAGCTCATCGTCGGTGATCGGCCGCGCGCCACGGATGCCGCGCAACTCCTTCATGAACTCGATGAGCGCGCTGTCCGACTTCGCGGTGACGATCTCGCCCCCGGCCTCGAACGGACCAGGCCCTTTGCCGTACGAGAAGCCTGAGCCGACGCCGTAGCTATAGCCCTTCTGCTCGCGAATGTTCGCATTCAACCGCGACTGAAACATTCCGCCGAGCATCGTGTTCAGCACCTCGAGCGCAAAGTAGTCCGAGGTGTTGCGCGGCGGCCCGGGAAGACCGATGGCGACGCTCGACTGTGCCGCGCCGGGCTTGTCGATCAGATAGATCGTCGTCGCCTTGGGCTGCGTGACGGCCGGGTAGTCGAAGGTCGGCACGGAGCCGCCGGCGCTCCAGGGAGCAAGCACGCGCTCGACCATCTCCTTCACCGCGTTAGGCTCCACGTCGCCCACGACGCTGATGATCGCATGCCCGGGCGTGAAATACGACTTCGCGAACGAGACGATGTCGTCGCGCTTGATCGCGTTCACTGACTGCTCGGTTACCGCACGGCCGTATGGATGCGCGTCAGTGTACAAGACTTTCGGGAAGACGCGTCCAGCGATGGCGGATGCACGGTCTTTCGCCTGGGTCAACGCGACGAGCCGCCGGGCACGGTAGCGCTCGATCGCTTCGACTGGGAAAGCCGGATTGACGAGCATGTCCTCGACGATCTGGAGCACGCGCTCGACCTTGTCCGTCGTCGCGACAAAGCTGACCGCTCCCGTCTCGCC
>QHUV01000620.1 GCA_003222065.1 Gemmatimonadota bacterium
TGCCTAACGATCAGCGGCTCGAATCGACAGACGATTGGCCCCGCACGAGTCGCACGCGATCAAGCGCATCACGCGGCCGGACACCTCTTGCGCCGCAGCTCACCGCACGAGTGAGCACGCTCACCTTGCCCACCGGCGCCCTCGCGCCGGGCATGGTCGTCGCCGAGCGCTACGAGATCCAGGACGCGATCGGCGTTGGCGGTACGGGGATCGTGTACCGCGCGCGCGATCGCACCCTCGACGACACCCTCGCTCTCAAGATGCTTCGCCCCGAGCTCGTCGCCGACGACCCCCGCGCGCGCGAGGAACTGAAGCAGGAGCTGCGCCTAACGCGGCGCGTCTCGCACCGCAACATCGTCCGCACGCACGACTTTGGCGTCAGCCGTGGCGTGCCGTATTTGACGATGGAGTACGTCGAGGGCACATCGCTCGCCGCTGTGCTCGTCCATCGCGGATCCTTGCCGGCAACAGTTGTACTCGCCCTCGCGAGACAGCTGATGCGCGCGCTCGAGGCCGCGCACGACCAGGGCGTGATGCATGGCGATCTCAAGCCGGCCAATCTGCTTTTGGCGAGTGATGGCCTACTCAAAGTCACGGACTTCGGCGTGGCTTCGCTCATTCGACGTCCCGCCTCATCGGTCCGGCCGCGCGCCGTGGACGAGGCGTCGGGGCCGCCACGGCTGGCCGGCGCGGTCATCGGTACGCCCGAATACATGGCTCCGGAGCTCCTGCTCGGCGGCGAGCCCGACGTCGCCGCGGATCTCTATTCGGCAGGGATGGTGCTCTACGAGTGCCTCACCGGCGCCACGCCCTTCCAGGGCGACACACCGCGTGGGTTTCTGGCGCAGAAGCTCGATACGCCGCGAGAAACGCCGATTCCGGCGCTCAAGGGCGAACCGGACAGCTTGCCCGCCATTGTCGCGCTGATGATCTCGCCACAGCCCAGCGATCGTCCGATCTCCGCTAGCGCTGTGGCCGCCCTGCTCGCCCGCTTGGGCTGAGCATCCCGAAGGAAGCCGGCGAAGACGGGAATAGTTCCGCTCCTCATTCCGTCTGCGAAGTCAGGGTGTCGCCATGCTTACCAGGGCCAAGGCTACCGTGACTGACGTGATGCAGACCGACAAAGTAGCGCGTGATCGCAGCTTCGAGGACGAAGCCCTACCATGGGTGGACGACGTATACCGGTTTGCGCTCTCATTGACTCACGATGCAGTCGACGCGGAGGACGTCGTCCAAGACACGTTTCTTCGAGCGTACAAATCCTGGCACACCTACGTGCCCGGCAGCGATTGTCGGCGCTGGCTGTTCACGATCTGCCGGAATGTGTTCCTGCGGTCGCTGGAGCGTCGTTCGCCAACGATCGATTTTGGCGACGCCGAGGGCGACGCCTTGGCAAGTCGCGCTATGTTCCGCGAAGCGACGCGCGACAGCACCGATGATCTTTTCTCGCGCCTCGATCTCGGTCCGGCGATCGAGCGCGCGCTCGCGAGGCTGCCGGAACCCTTCCAATCGACGCTCGTGCTCGTCGACGTCGAGGATCAGCCGTACGAAGCGGCGGCGACGATTCTCGGAATTCCCGTTGGCACTGTGCGTTCTCGCCTTTTCCGCGGACGCCGGTTGATGCAGGAGATGCTCTTGACGCATGCTCGAGACGCGGGCTACGCGACATAGTGCTATTTGTCCGATTAGCGTTCGCGCGCGCGCGGATCGGGCCGAACAGTGAACGACTGGGTGTATGTCTTGCCCGCAACCGTTAGGCGCGCGGTGAATGTGCCGGTGAGCGCCACGGCCTGATTTCCGCGTCCACCACCGCGGCCGGTCGCGTTAGGCGCCGGCGCGACCGGCAACCATACGACGCGATGCATGCCGGCACTCACCGAGAAGGGCTCCGGCGTCGGTCGCCACAGAGCCGATACGCTGGGGATACCGCCGACCCTTCCACCGCGCCCGCCTGCGACGGGCGATTCCGCGCTACCCTCGCTCGAGAAGGTGTGCAACACCTCACCCGTGGTGCCGAGGATCTCGATCGTCACCCGACCGTTGGCGTTCGCCTTCAAATAGTAGTCGATCGCCGCGCCGTTAGGCGGATTGGTTGCTTGCGGCTCGTCCTTCTGGAGGGGGGTGCCATTGTCGCCGCCCTGGAGCACGTTGATGGCGTCGCCCGGCTTGAACAGGTACGCATCGGCAGCGAGAATCGCCGGCGTCACTTGTCGAAGCGAGCTGATGTCGTCGATTACCCAGAAGCCGCGCCCGTGAGTCGCAACAATGAGATCATTGCCGTAGATCTCGAAGTCGCGCACTGAGGTGACGGGCAGATTCAGCTGCAACGGCTCCCAGTTGTCTCCATCATCAAGGGACATGAACGCTCCGCGTTCCGTGCCGGCGAACAGCAGGCCGCGTCGAATCGGATCTTCCTTCACCGTGTGCACGTAAACCCCGGCCGGCAGGCCACGCGCAATCTTCTGCCAGCTTTTCCCGAAATCGCGCGTGCGATAGATGTACGGCTCGAAGTCCTGCAGCTGATGGCGATCGACGCTCGCGTAGGCGACGCCCGGGTCGAAGTGGGAAGCCTCGACTGCAGTCAGGCGACTCCACGCCGTGATCGCCGGCGGAGTCACGTTCTGCCAGCTTCCGCCATCGTTCGTCGTTAGGTGAAGCAAGCCGTCATCGGTACCGACCCAAAGCGTCGCCGCCTGCAACGGCGACGGTCCGATGGTGTAGATGACACCCCGCTTTCCATTTCGATCGGCCTGAGCTGCAGCGGCAGAATCCAAGGTGAACGGTACGCCCGCATCTGGCCGCGTGAGATCGGGACTGATCCGCGTCCATGTTTTCGCACC
>QHUV01000621.1 GCA_003222065.1 Gemmatimonadota bacterium
AACAACGTCCTTGTACAGCGGCGTGATCGGGAGCGCGTGCTCCTGGCCAGGATAGCCGTCAAGTGCCATCGTCAGGTCATACCGGAAGTCGAGCGCGCCTTCCGTCGTCGGCATGATGTTCTGCTCGCGCGCCGCCATCAGTACCCATTGCCGCTGCTGGCGGTTGCCGGTGATGTACATCTTGAGCGTATGCGTATCATAGTACTGGCTGTAGCGGCGCATGATGCGTCGCGCATGGTCCAGGTCCTTGATGTCGTCGCCGAGCCCGGGGAAGTAGGTCGGACCGAAGAGCCCCGGTCCGGTCGAGTAGATGCGGGGGCCGACGGCGAGGCCGGCGTCGACGGCGTCCTCGTAGGTGAGGACGTCGGTCGTGCCGGTCTGCGGATCGCGCAGCGTCGTCACGCCGTAGGCGAGATTGGCGAGATACGACCACGGTTGCTGGTGCTCGCCACGCTCGACGTCCGGATGGGCATGAGTATCCACGAAACCAGGGACGATCGTCTTCCCGGCGACGTCGATCGTTTGCGTGCCGGCGGGCGCCTGCACGCTTCCCGACGGACCAATGGCGGCGATGCGATTGTTGCGCACGAGGATGTCGCCGCGCTCGATCACCTCGTCGCCTTTCATGGTCACGATCCGGGCGCCAGTGAGCAGCGCGGTGCCTTGGGGCACGTCACGCTTCGCGCGCAGCAGGATCTGGGTCTCGACGGGCTGATAGCCGCGCGGATTCGCCGCCGGGCCCTGATTTCGCTGTTGCGTCGTGTCGCGCTGCACCGTCGAGTCGCCCCGCGCGCGACGAGCGGCGTCGATCGAGTCGTCGACCTGACGCGCGCGTTCGATATCATAGACGAAATGCGAGTGGCCGATGGAGTAATGCACCTTGCGGCCATCGGCGCTCCATGCCGGGAACTGGCCGCCGACGTCGGTCAACTTCCGCGACGGCACCTCGGCATTCGTTGGATCCGCCATGTTTACGGTCGGCGTCTCGCCGATCACCGGCACCGTGACGAGATACAGATCGTTCGACACCTGTACCAGCGCCTGATCACCCGTCGGTCCCATCTTGATCGACTGCGCGTTCGTCGGCTGCGGCGCTTCGGGCGTCCGAAGTCCCGTCACCTTGAGGTGGGTGCGGACGTCGGTGCCGTCCCACCGCATCGAGACAAGGCCCTCGTTAGGGTTGTACAGATAGAGGCGGCCCGTGTCGCTCTGGACAAAGTGCGGCGAGCCGCGCCCCTGCGTCGGCGCAATGAGCGTCGGCGCACCGCCCGCGGCGCTGACCCAAACCAACTCCGCCGCACCCTGGAAGCCACCCTGCTCGCGCACGGTCTGCGCGGGGCTGCGGACGACAACGACGCGGTTCCCGTCGGGCGAGAACACTGGAGACGAGTACATCGCGTTCGCCGGCGTCAGAAGAACAGGTTTGCCTCCCGTCGACGAAACTTTGTACAGACGACCGCCATCGCGCGTCCAGGTGACAAATGAGATCCAGCGGCCATCAGGAGACCAGGCCGGTTCGGCTTCATTGCCCCCGAGATCGCTGATCCGCTTCGGCGTACCGGCCGGATAGTCCATGACGTAGAGCTTGTCCATCGCCACGAACGCAAGTCGCTTCTCATCAGGCGACGGTACCGCATCACGGATCTGGTGCATCGTGAACTCGGCGGAGTCCGCGATCGGATACGAGAATGCTAATCGTGGCCCCACGTCGACCTTGGTCTGCACGCGAAACGGAATACCGGTGGCTGCACTTCCATCCACCGGGACGCGCCAGATCTTGCCGCCGTAGGAGATGATCACTGCTTTGCTGTCCGGTGTGAATGCGTATCCCGGCAGCACGTCGAGCGACGCCACCGATTCCTGCTCGTCACGCTGAATCGGATAGGCGATCCACTTCTCCTCTGTCGTCTCGAGATCGCGGATGCGGAGACCCGTCTGCGCCTCGTAGCGCGAGCCGTACGCCAGGTACTTGCCGTCAGGTGAGAGCGCCGGCCTAAACGCCCCGCCGTGCAGGTTCGCCCGCAACTCCCGTCGACCTGTACGCCGATCCAATGTCATGAGAACAAACTGCGGCATTCCGGCATTGTACTCCCACGACGCACCGCGCTGCGCGAACCATACATATCGTTCGTCTTTGCCAAACGCCGCGCCTAACGTGGTGACCGGCGTCGCACCGTTGAGGGGCTGCGGATCCTTGATGAGCTGAAAGCCGCCGCCACCGTCCTTGTGATACAGGTAGAGCTTGGACGCGCCGATCGCCGCCGCGGCGCGCGAGACGACGATCTACTTGCCGTCCGTTGTCTACGCCGTGGTGCGAT
>QHUV01000622.1 GCA_003222065.1 Gemmatimonadota bacterium
GCGATGGCAGATCGCGCGACCCCGAGAAGGCAGAAGAAAGCGCAAACTCGTTTCATAGAGAGAAGGTCGTTGACGGGATGCTCGATTTGGCGAGAGGAGCAGGAGCGCGCGCGACCAGCGCGCGCGACTCCAAATAGTCATGGTGCGAGCACCAGCGAGCACCACCGCGCTTTAGCGCGATGACGCCGCCGTACTGCGCACGGCCTTCGGACAGTTGAACCTCACGGCGACGCGCTGTCCCTGGGAGCTCGTGACCGTATCCGCGGCCTGATGCGAGAGCGGGCTCGGATCCTTGTCCGCGAGGTAGGTGAGCATGGCGACGAGCGTCGCGTTGTTCTTGAGATCTTCCGGGACAACCTTGTCGTAGGTGTCCCGGTTCGTATGCCACGTCGTCCACGAGTAGTCCCAGCCTAACGCGCCAAGCCCGTAGACCGGAGCCTGGGCGCACTGAAACGACGCGTTGTCGGTTCCGCCGCCGGCGGGCGCACTGACGCCGGAAATCTTGATCCACCCGGTGATGTCGGACGGCATCTCGAGCAGATAGCTGATGAGCCGATCCGTGGCGGCGACGAACGGCCCTGGCCCCATGTTCACGACGCGACCCGTGCCGTTGTCTTGATTCCAGCCGGCGTAGACACCCTTCACGACCTCCGGATGGTCCTCGACGAAGGCCCGCGATCCGTTCAGACCTTGCTCTTCGCCTCCCCAGTGGCCGACGATGATTGTCCGCCTCGGATTGGGATAGAACTTTTTCAGGATGCGCAGAGCCTCGAGCATCGTGATCGTCCCGGTGCCGTTGTCAGTCGCGCCCGAGCCACCATCCCACGAGTCATAGTGCGCGGACAGGACGATGTACTCGTTAGGTGACGTGCTTCCCTTGATTTCGGCGATGACGTTGGCAACCGGCTGCTCGCCGAGGAAATCGGCCGTCGCGTTGAGGCGTAGGCGCGGCCCTTGGTGCTGCTCGGCGAGCCGGAAGAGCAAGTTGTAATCCTCGCACGTCACGTCGACCGTCGGCACTTGCTGCTTCGCCGAGCCGAACACCTTGTCGATGCCCGGATACCGAGACCAGTACGTGCTGATCACACCGGCGACACCAGCCTGCTTCGGCCAGACGTACCGATTGCCGCCGGCGTCCATGCGCATGCTATACGAGGTGTCCCACTTCGCTCGCAGGCTGTCGATACGCGTTGCGGCTCCCGGTTGACCGAACTCGGTCCACTGGGCCGGCATCCGGCATGACGGGTTCGGAGGACTAATAAGGACAAATTTCCCGCGCAGCGCACCTGCGGCACCACTGAAATCCTCGGGCGTGCGTGCGTCCGGCAAGAGCACGACGTCGCCCTCGATGTCCCGCCCCTCTGTCCCTGGGCTCCACGCGAGCATCATCGCCTCGAGCGAACGAACGCGCGGCGCGATGAGATCGAGATGCGTCGGCCCGCGCTTCCACGAGCTCCATGTACCCCACCGCTCCTTTCGAGCGGAAATACCCCAGGCGCCGTACGTCTTCACGAGCCAGTCCTGACCCGCGTTGTACCGATCCGAGTTCGTTAGGCGCGGCCCGATCGAATCGAAGAGAACTTGTGAAAGGGCCATGGTCTGCGAGCGATTCATCCCTTCCTGCCACATGTCTCGTATGACGGGATCGCTCGGCGGAGACGTACGCACGAACCGGGTCGTGTCGATTACGGATCCGCGGC
>QHUV01000623.1 GCA_003222065.1 Gemmatimonadota bacterium
GGCCGCGTCACGCCGTCGGACGGGCGGCCGAGGTTGTGATACTCGAGCAGTTGGCCGACGGGCGTGCCGCGGTACGCCGGCAGTATGTCCTCAGGCGTTGCAACGGGAAGAATCTCGGGCATGCGACAAAATAGTTCCCATGTCGCTGATGCCGCACCTCTGGGGGAATTAATCCGCACGTAGCGCGACGTTGGGGTCGACGCGCGATGCAACAAACGCCGGGATCGAAGCCCCCCGCGCACGACGAGGCGCATGACGTGCCCGCGCGGCGCGCCTAACGCGATACGGATGCCGATCTCCTGTCGCCGTTGCGCGACGCCGAAAGCGATGACGCTGTACAGGCCGACGCCGGCAAGAACGACGGCCAGACCGCCGAAGGCGACGAACATCGTCGCCCCGAAGCGCCAGCTCTGCATCGTTGGATCGACGATGCTCTGGAACGGCTCGGCGGTCACATATGCCGCGCCCGGCATGAGCCGCTGCAGGCGTCGTCGAACGAGATCGGCGTAGTCCGCGGCGTTGCCGGCGACCCGCACGAGCAACATACCCGTGCCTCCACCGCGGTATTGACTGATCGGCAAGTAATACGTGTGCTCACGCTCGGCGGTCAGCGACCGCAAGCGCATGTCCTCGGCGACACCGACAACGGTTGTGCATGGAGCCGTGTCTGCCGAGATACGGATGCACTTGCCTAACGGCTCGACATTGGGCCAGAGCGCCTTGGCCATGCCTTCGCTGACGATAGTAACGGGCGGCCTTCGCTCGCCGTCGCGGCTATCGAACCCACGGCCGCGCAGCACGCGCGTGCCGATCGTCTTGAAATAGTCCGCGTTGCCCGCCTGGAGATAGAAGCTGCCTCGCGAGGAAACGCTGTCCATCCCCGGCACGTACAGGAGTTCGGCTTCATTGGCCCAAAACGGCACCGATACCACCTGCGTCGCGCTCAGCACACCGGGTGTGGCCCGTGCCTCCTCCACCATGCGTCGCTCGAGCGCCGTCCGCTCGGCACCCGTCAGCGCGACGCCGCGCCTGTTGTCGGAGACGACGAGCACCGGTTCGACGTCGTAGCCGAGTCGCATCGCGCGTACCTTCTGCAGGCTGCGAACGAAGAGCCCGGCGCCGATGAGGAGTACGACGGAGAGCGTCGCTTGAAGAACGAGCAGCACGGTACGCGTTCGGGAGCGGCGCGCCCCGGCTTCGCGTCCGGCGGCACCGAGCGTCTGCGACAGGTTGGACCGCACGGCATAGGCGGCCGGCGCGAGGCCAGTCAGGAGCGCCGTGACGACAATCGCGACCAGAGCGACGGCAAGCGTCCGGCCGTCGGTGAGCACTCGTGTCGGCACGTCAGCGGGGAGAAAGGACGCACGGAGCACCGCGGCACCCCACTGCGCGACGGCCAAGCCGATCGCTCCGCCTAACGCGGCAAGGATGAGGGTTTCGGTGAGAAGCTGCCGGATCAAGCGTCCGCGGCTCACGCCAAGGGCGAGGCGGAGGGCGATCTCGCGACGCCGCGCCAGAGCGCGGGACAAGAGCAGATTGGCAACATTGGCGCAGGCAATGAGCAGGACGATGAGGGCGACGCCGCTGACCCACGCCACGACTTTCCCTTCGGCGCCGGCTTCGGGACCGCGCTGCAGCTGCACTGGCCCAAGCGTCGCGCGCGGCCGGTACGAGTCGAGCAGCGGCGGCCGGCCATACGCCGTGGCCTGCGCGATCCAACTTCTCCGGAACGCCGAAGTGAGGTCGGCATTGGCCGCCGCCATGCTCGTCCCGGGCTTGCGCCTAACGATGAGCTCGAGCCAGCTCCAGGTGTATTCCCGGGAGTAGTCGTGCTCCCGCAGATCCCAGGCGAATGTACTAATGGGAACGAACAGCGACGGCATGCCTTGGTCGGCCATTCCCGTGAAATGCTCGGGCGCGACACCAATGATGGTGCACAGCGTATGGCCGACGCGCAGGCGCTTGCCCAACACATCGGATCGGCCGGCGAACTCCGATTGCCAGTATGCGTAGCCAAGCACCACGACCGGAGCGCCCGCCGGCACGCTGTCGTCGCTCGCGGCGAAGAACCTGCCGAGTGCGGGTGGGGCATCGAAGAAATCCAGGTAGCTCGCGCTCGCGGCAGTGACATAGCGTTCGCGCGCGGCTTGCCCGTCGCCGACCGCCGATCGCCAGGTGTGAAACGCGGCCACCGATGAGAACGCGTGAGTCCAGCGCACGAAGTCCAGATATCGGGGGAACTGTGTTTGCCGCTCGGTGCGGTCCTTCTTGTTCGACACCCACGTGAGATAGACACGATGCACGTGCTCGGCGTCGCGCAGGTACGCCGGCGTGCGAAAGAGCAGGCGATCGACGATGCCGAACATTGCTGCATTCGCGCCGATGCCGAGTCCGAGCGTGACGACGACACCGAGCGTGAACGCCGGCTTGGCACGGAGACCGCGCAGCGCATAGCGCAGGTCCTGGAGCATTGTTTCGAGCATGATGGTGCCGCGGGCGTCGCGGCTCTCCTCCTTGGCGCGCTCGACGCCGCCGAAGGCGAGCCGCGCGCGGCGGCGGGCCTCGTTATGCGGCATGCCCATCCGTTCGTACTTCTCGATTTCACGCTCGAGATGGAAGCGCAGCTCTTCATCGAGCTCCTGTTCAAGCGCGGAG
>QHUV01000067.1 GCA_003222065.1 Gemmatimonadota bacterium
ACGGTTGCCGCGGTCAGCGAGAAGAACACGATCGCCACGAACGTATCGACGAGCGGGATCAGATTGAGCTGAACCAGATGGAACTTCTGGAACTGCGCTCGGCGTCGACCTTCGCGAAGTGCGCGCGCGCGCTCGCTAGGCATCTCAACGTCCTCCAGGATTGACCGACGCGACCTGCATCGAGCGAGCGGCGCTGGTCAACGAGATTTTCGAATACTTCGCGAGCTTCACTCGCTCGAGCACGTGCACGATGTCATCGTACGCGACGTCGTCGTCAGGCACGACCATCACTGCGTCGTTGTCCGGAAATTGGCTCTTGATGCTGGCGAGCGTCTCCTGGAGCGTATTCAACGACGTCGAATCAAGCCCGGCGATATTCTGAGCGAACGGCTCGGCGCCGCCGTTCGAGTGTTCCACACGTACACCGGCCTGCTTGATGCCGACCGCGAGGATCAACGTCGTCGTGTCTTTCTGCGCGCCACTCGTCTGTGTCTCCGCCGTCACGACGACCGGAGGCAGCGCCAGATCGAATGCCGTAAGGTTCGTCATCACCGCGCCCGTGTACGTGAGGAGACTGAAGAACACGATCGAAGTGAGAATGTCGACCAACGGCACGAGATTGATGCGCCCGTGCGCCGTCAGCGGCTCGCGCTCTTGCTGGCGCGCTCGAAGCTTATGAAACCGCGAGGCCATGTTGGACCTTTCCTGGGCTGATGTCGGCGCTGCGTGTCACGGCCTAACGATGACCGAGGCGGACGTCCGGACGATCGATGAGCGCGTTCACGAGGCGAACCGAGAACTCGTCCACTTGCTCGATGATCAGTTCCGCCTGGCTCACCAGATACGCGTGCGCGATGGACAGCGGAATCGCCACGAGCAAGCCGAAGCCCGTCGCGTTCAGCGCGATCGCGATGCCGGACGCGAGCTTCGCCGAGCGCTCCGCCGCCGACGCCGATGCGACTGATGCAAACGCTTCGCGCAAGCCGTAGATCGTTCCGAACAGACCGAACAGCGTCGCGACGTTCGCGAGCATCGGCAGATACTGCAATCGCCGCGTGAGCTTCGGCATCACCGTGATCGCCGCCGCGTCGGCCACGCTCTGCAGATCGGCCTCGTCGCGGCTTCGGCTACGGAGAATCAGCAGCCCCATGTCCGGTAGCGCCGCGGTCGATTGGGCGCACAGCTTGATCGCCTCGTCGATCTTCCCGGCCCGAACGAGCGAGATCACACGTTCGATGAACGCACGGCCATTGATCTTCGACTTGATGACGATCGTGTAAAACCGCTCGATGAAGATCGCGATCCCCGCCACGCCGACGGCGAGGATGAAGTTCATGATCGGTCCGCCGTTCTTGTACCACTCAATGATCGTTGACATGTCGCCCTGTCTCCTCGCAGGCGTGTTGTGAAATCGGTGCTCGTGCTTCGTTACAAGGTTGCTTACACGGGCGACGTGGCGGCGTTCGCCGTGTCGTGCCCGGCGCGTCCATCACTCCATCAAAAGAGCCGTGAGGCAGAAGACGTGCCCGGCGGGCGACGCGTCGAGTCTGGCGCCGCGGCTGGTGGTGGTCGGCGCGTCGTGTCCGCGGGCGTCGTCGGCGCGCCCGGCGTCGTCGACGGCGGAGTCGTCACGATTCCACCAGGCGGACACCACCAATGTGTCGCGCACCAACGCTGCTGCACGACCGGTAACTGGTTCGCCCCCGTCGGTGCCGCTCTATTCCCCGGTGCGACCGCCATCGGCTGCGGCGGCAGACGCGGTGGGAACAGCGCCGCCGAATCCGCTGGCACGCGCACGCGGATGCGGTGCGACGGGCACCACCAGTGCGGCGCGCACCACTCGTATTGTTTGTGCAAGAACGCATACTGCGCGCGCAGCGGTGTAAGGGCGCTCACCGTCGGCAGCCGGAACAGATCCGGCGTTCCAACGCTATCCGCCGCGAGCACGAGCGAATCGGCCGGCGTCAAACGCGACGACAGGATCGCGTAGCCTTCCTGTATCTCCGGCCAGAAATCGTGATCGTAAAAACGCGGTACCAACACTTGCCGACTGTACGCGGGAACCTCGCGCGGCCGCACCGTCACGACCTGCGGTGTCGGCACCGTCCCACGAATCTCGATCGTCGGCTGACGCCGGCGTGTCGTCCGCTGCGCATTCGCGGCCGAGCTATCTACGACCAGCGCTGCGGCGAGCAGCGCGGCGAAGGCACCCCACCCCGTCGCGCGCACGCTCCGAGATGTTCGCATGCTGCCCGTCTCCATCGCCATCAGCGACCTCCCGTCGCCACGCTCGGTGGCGTCGCGTCAACGTTGCCCTGTACCGCATTCTTTGCCCGATCGATCCATGGACGTGCAGCCGGATCATTGCCGATCGCCGGCGTCGATCCCGCGCGCTGCACGAGCTCCTGCCAGACCTGTCGCGCGGCCGAGTAGTACTGCTCCGCTTGCTGCGCCGCGCCCTGCTGCGCTGCGGTTTGCTCAGCTTCCGTTAGGCCAGACGGCAGTTGGACGTTCTTGAGGAAGTTTCCATACTCCCACTGCGCGAGCCCAACGTAGTAACTCGCTGCCGCGAGGTACTGTGGTACGCCCGACTTGATCGCGCTCGCGAAATTGCTCGTCAGCTGCTTCAACAGCGCCTGCTTCTCTCGCGACGCGCGCGCAACGCCGGCGGCGGTGAGTTGCGCCTTCGATGGAATCGCCAGCTTGATCGGTTGATATTGCGCGAAGGTCGCGACGCCTTGCTGGAATGACCGCTCGGCCACGCGTGACGCACACTCTGCCTGCAGGTCGTCCGACGGACGCGAACAGGCATTCGTGAGTACACGATTCGCCGCCGCCGTATCGCCCGTCGCCTGCAATTGCGCGATCTGCTGTTGCCGCGCATCGCCCGCGCGCTGGTCGCGAGGATATCGCTGCGCGAAGAGCGCGTACGTGCGAGCGGCAGCCGCGGGATCGGGGGCTTCGGCGTACGTTAGCGCCGCATTCCAAAGCGCGTCCGCGGCCCGCGAATCGCGCGGATACGCATTCGCGAACTGCTCATACGCTACGGCCGCGTCCTTCTTGCGACCGAGCGAATCCAGCATTATCGCGACGCGGACCATCGCGTCCGCTCTGCCGTTCCAGTTCTCGTTTTGTTGAATGAGCTGCTGGTATGCTTGCACGGCCTCATCTCGTTGTCCGAGATCGGCCAACAACCGTGCACGAAGGGTCTGATACGTTAGGCGGTACTTGTAGTTCGGATATTGTTGCCCGAGCTGCGCTGAAAGCTCGACGGCGCGCTGGCGGGCCTGCTTGGAGGCGGCGGCGTCGTTGCGGGCCCGCGCCAAGCTGTCGGCAAGCATGTACGTCTCGATCGCGTTGCGAAGCGCGTCTGGCGCCTTGGCGTTCTGCGGATTCGCCTTGGCGTATGCGACGTACACCTGCTCCGCGGCCTCACTGTACTGTCCGCGCTTGATCAACGAATCGGCGAAGCTCTCCGCCGCCGATTCACGAATCACGCGAATCGAATCGGCCAGTCGCGTCTGGCCGGTGGTCGACGCCACTTGCTGCGCCTGCTCCCATTGCGTCTGGGCCTGGGCATATTGCCCGCCGCGATACATCGCGTCGCCGATCAGTCGCTGCGCCGTCGGCGTGTAGGGATCGTTAGGATATGTCGTCGCGTAGGCGCGGAACGCCTGCTCCATCGCATCCCATCGCTTTGTCTCGGACGCGCGGCGGCCCTTCTCGATCAGCGCCTTCTTCGCAACATCGGTCTGCGGGAACGCGGCCACGAACCGATCGACGACCACGAAGAGCGAGTCCTGCGCGCCGCGATCGCCCTTGTTCCGGACGAGGGCCGAGTCGAAGGCAATTATCGCGTTGCGACCGGCCTCCTGGGCGAGTTCCTGATTGCCGTTGCCGTAGGTGAACGCCGCCTTCGCGAACTCGGAACCCGCGCGTGCGTAGTCGCCCGCTCCGAACAGCGATTCGCCGAGATAGCGATTGACGATTTGCGCGCTATCGCTCTTCGGGAAGTCGGCTAGATACCGTTGATAGATCTGCGCCGCCTCTCCGAATCGCGCGCGATTACCTGTCTGCGCCGAGGCGAGCAGGTACTGGCCGCTTTCGCGCAAGGCAGACTCGCGCAGCTTTGCCGCCGAATCGGCGAGCTGCGGATTCGCTTGCGCCCAAGCACTCCCCGGCCCCAGGAGATCCGCCAGGCGTAGCCGCGCGGTTTGCGCGGAGTCACGCTCGAGCAAACGGTTTTGATAGATGTCGGCGATCTCGCGCGCCGCCGTTAGCACACTTGAATCCGTAGGCGCCTGCGTCAACACCATCTGGTACGCCTGAATTGCCTCGGGGAAATTCCCCTGATCGCGGAACGTCTGCGCAACGCGGCGCATCAACGCCAACTGATACGGCGCTCCACCGCGACCCTGGAAGTAACGACTGGCCGCTTGCGCGCCGCCGACCTGCGTGAACGCGACGGCCATGTACTCGATTGCCTCGCCACGCAGCCCGAGCCGCGCCTGCTGCTCTGGCGTCAGCTTGTCGTACGCATCGACGAGTCGGCTGAACACGTCGACTGCCTTCTGGTACTCGGCCTGATTCGCCTGGTTAGCCTGGTTGTAGTACGACCAGCCGAGCTTGTAGAGCGCAAGGAAATAGATGTCACTCGGCGCCTGCGTGGCGGCGACGGCCTGTTCGTACGCCGTTGCGGCAGTGGCGAAGCCAAGTCGCCGCGCCTCGCCGCGCTAACGCGAGGCCAACTCGAACCGCGCATCACCCAACCGGAAGAACGCCTCGGCACGGAACCTCGAGTTCGTCATCGCCGCGACGCGCTCGAACATGCGCGCGGCGTCGGCCCACCGTTGTTGGGACGCGTACAGCGTGCCGAGTGTGTACGTGGCGGCGTCGATCTGCTCGAAGTTTGGATACCGATTGACGAGCTCCTCGTACCGCGCGATTGCCGCCGAATAATCCGGTGCGATCGGCGACCCGCTCGTCATCGGCGTTGCGGCTGCCGGCGCGCGCGCGGTGTCGACGCGCGCGACCGCCACTCCAGCCGACCGCTGACTCTGCGCGAATACCGTATCCGCCTGCCTTACGAGCAGCTCGCCGAGCTGCAAGAGCGCGTTCGGCCGCAGCGGGCTCGCCGGATAGCGGTTGAGGAAATCCTGAAGTCTGCTGATGGC
This sequence comes from Gemmatimonadota bacterium, assembly GCA_003222065.1. Classification (GTDB taxonomy): domain Bacteria; phylum Gemmatimonadota; class Gemmatimonadetes; order Gemmatimonadales; family Gemmatimonadaceae; genus AG2. Next base: position 5,175 of record QHUV01000067.1, read on the forward strand.
GGAATCGAGTGTCGTCGGTGGGGCCGCGGGCGCTCGATTCACGCTTGCGACGTTCACGACCGCCGTCTGCGCGGTGAGCGCCGCCGGCAACAGGAACGCCGCCGCGATGAACAGTCTGATGATCCGGGTCATCGATTACTTCTTCTGCGTAGGAGGTGTACCGGCGCGCGCCGCGAGCGTGCTCTTGTTCGCGGCCGCGGTCCCAGACGGAGCATTCGTTGTCGTCGACGCCGGCGCGCGGCCGGACGGAGTCGGCGTTAGGTTCGCCGCGGCGCCACTGCCACTCGATCCCTGTGTCCGGGTCGTCGTGCCGGCCGGGCGGCCTTGGTCGATGGCGTTGAAGAACGCCGCCGTCGCCGTTCCGAATTCAGCGGCCTGCATATCGTGTTGTAGCAGCGCGAGAAGATCCGTCGCGCGCGCCGTCAATTCGCTGCTCACCGCGGCAATGAGACCCGCCTCCGCCTGCGTCCGTCGCTCCATCGCCGATGCCTGTGCGCTCCGCAACTGCGTCAACGACGCGCTGGTATCGGTCAGTTGTCCGGTTTGCACCGCCGCGAATAAGCGATCGGCGTCCTGGATCGCGGCTCGCGAGTCCGCCAAGTTCTTCCGCACTTGCGTTAGGCGAATCCGTACCGAATCGCGAAGAAGAAAGAGCGGCAGTGCATTGAGCAGCGAGTCGGTGCGCGCCGCGACGAGTGACTCGACGTCGAGGCCGACCGGAACCTGACCGCGCTGACGCAAACTGTCGGCACGGACCGAGAGTACGTACGCCGGTCCACCCGGCACGTTCCGCACTTGCGTCACCAGAGCGCCACGGAGGCGCGCTTCGGTCGTATCGATGCTTGTCAGCAGGCCGCTCAGTCGCGAGTCAGTCGTATCGACGCGCGCCACGAGCCTCGCGACGGTATCGGCGCGGCCTTGCATCGCCTGCTGGAGCCCGCGGATTTGCATCAGTCGCAGCGTTGCATTACGAGTCGCTAGTCGCAGTCGCTGGGACGTAATCGCCGCGTCGAGGTCTGCCGTCATCACGGCCTCGCTGCGCTGTGCGAACAAGGTCGGAGCCGCGTTCGCGGACGGCGGTGCAAAGAGCACGCGCTTCGGCAAAGTGACGCCGAGCGAGTCGTTCACACTGCCATAGCGTTGCATCAAGTCGTTGAGGGAGATGATCCGCGCTACTTCCACCTGCGGTAACGTCGGGGTCGTTCCGGTCATGACCGACGCCAGAATCTGCGGGTCGGCGCCTGCCGTCTCCTCGAGCCCGAGCGTCTTGCCCATTTCCGGATCGTTCACAAACAGCAAACCGGCCGCTCGCGCGCGCACGAGTGCGCGCGCAAGGTTCATCACCGCATCGCCCGATTTAGCGTCGAGGCGTTGCGCCTCGCCGCGTCCCGAATCGGTAACCATTCGGAACAGTCGAGCCGCGTCGTCCGTTCGTCCCAGTTGCAAGAGGGACTGCGCGGCCATCAACCGCGCTTCGTCCCGCTGCGGGAGTTGCGGATACTGATCGGCAAATGCGGCGAAGCTCTGACCCGCGCCGGCGATATCCTTGTTCTTGTATTGCGCCCACGCCTTCGTCAGCAGCGACAGTGGCGCGAGACCACCGCTCGGCGTCACCGCGTTCGCGAACGTGATCGCGCGATCGTACGCGTTCGTCTCATACGCCAGCTCTGCCGCCGTGAGCCGCACTTGATCGGCGAAGCTGCCGTTCGCCGTCTGAGCGAGCGCCTCGAGCCGAGCTAACGCGGCTGCCGTTTGCGTCGTGTCGGCGCGCAAGGACGTCAGCACGTCCATGTATTCCGCGTATTGCGCGTACGGCGCACCGGCGGATTTCGCCGCCGCGAACTTTGTTGCCGCCGTTGGATAGTTGCGCAGCTGGTAGGCAGCCAATCCCGCCACCAGCGCCGCCAGTCCTCGCGCCTGATCCGCCGCCGGCCCCTTCACGAGATCGGCAACGCGAGCGAAGTCGCCCGTCCGATATGCGCTGAGCAGCATCTGCGACTGGAGCAGTGGCGCGTAGCGCGCCGGACCGCTGCTCAATACCGCTTGCGCGTTCGCTCGAAATGCGCTGTCCATGCCTAACCGGTACTGTGCTTCGGCGAGGAGGAAGAGCATGTCGCCGCGCCCACGAAGCGTCTCGCTCGTCGATCCCATCGGCGCCGAAGTCGCCGGCAACGACGCGAGCCACTGCAGTCGCTGCAACGCGGACACCGTCCGGTTGGCGAGCAAATCATTCAGGGCAACACGCACCTCCGCCTCGAGTGCTCGCGCCGGATCGATCGGCGGAAGCATCGACGTATCCGCGAGGGTCGTCGTCGTCGTCGGGCGTTGCTGCGCTTGTAACGGAAGCGAAATGAACGCGAGGGCAGCGAGGCCGAATCCCTTGATCATCAAAACCTCCGCCTTCCGCTCAGAATGGGTTTGGAGTCCGGCTCGCCCAGGAGGTTTGTACCAACTTCCCATCCTGGATGGCGAACTGCACATAGGTGACTGCATCGCCGAGTGCACGGACTCGGGCCACGAGTTGCTGCGCCTGACCGTTCACGGTCGCCGTCAACACGATCGTGTGTGGAGTCGGCAGCACCGCGCCCCGGAACAGCTCATCTGCTGCTCCAACGCGAAACGCCGTGCGCGCTGTATCCGATAGCGTCATCGACCCCGTGTTCGCGCCGTCGATCGAGAGCGCGAGGCTTCCGACGCGCGGTGCCGAAAGCGAGTCCGCCGCGAAAAGCACCGATAACATCGTGCTCGGCTGCTTGTGAAGTGCCTCTGCCGCCAATGTCAGTTGCCCGTGCGTGGCACCGACGAGCTGCTCGCTCACGTAGAGTTGATCGCTCAAGTTGCGCAGCGCTTCTTGCTGCACAGCGACTTGGGCATTGGTGATGAGCAAAATGCGAGCGATGTTGGCGCGTCGCTGTGCCTCTTCCGCCACCAGTTGCTCCAAGGGCGTACCGGCTGGAGCTGCCATCGTCGTGCGCTTCGTCGTGTCAGGAGCGATCGGCCGTTGGGCTCGCGTCGTGTCCTGTGCGCTGAGTGCTGGAAGGGCTATCCCCAGCGCCATAAGCGCAATTAGCGCTTCTCGCTTCATGCCGCTCTTCTCTCTGTGGCTCGGGTTTCCAGGCGACTCGCAAGATTACCGCGCCATGGCGAGCGGTTATGCGAGAATTGCGATGCTCACCCACGTTCGCCACTCGTATCCGCCCGGCATAGTCGCATTGCCTCGTGCTGCAGCCGCAACGCAGCGGCCGCACGCGGATTTTGGGTAGAGCACGTTTTGTGCCTCGTACCGGGGATTGTTCGGCGCCCGTCAGGGACATGTAGCCGCGCCAGAACCCACGAAATTTTCGCGGGTTAACTGTCATTCAAATCGTTTGCCATGTGCTCCGCTTTTGCCGACGGCTCGCGCTTCTTTGCGACCGCTCGCCGGCGTTACCTTTCAGCGGCGAATCGCGCTATTCACAAGCGCTTATCACAGCGCGCCGAATATGAGCCACGACCGTAGCCACCCTCCCTTTCCGACACGCCAATGGTCACGCCAAACAGACTCCTCGCCGCCGTGACCCTCGCCATAATCATCCTGTCGAGTTGCCGAGGGAGAGATACAGCTCGGCGAGACGCAATTGGCTCT
>QHUV01000624.1 GCA_003222065.1 Gemmatimonadota bacterium
ATCTCGGCGATCTCGCGGCAATGGCGGCGACGCTTCCCGGTGTGCAGCTCGTACCGGGTCAGAACGGCGATCCAAACGGCTTCTCGGTGCTTGGCCTCGGCGCTGATCAAAACAACACGACGCTCAACGGCATGAGCTTTGGTGCCTCGAATCTCCCGCGCGACGCTGGCGTTTCGACCTCGCTGTCGACATCGCCTTACGATGTCTCGCGCGGCGGCTTTAGTGGCGGGCCGTTGACGATCCGCACGCGGCCGGGGTCGAATTTCATCACCCGCGGCATGAGTCTCAATCTCGACGCGCCCTCGATGCAGTGGACGGACCGCGCGGCGCAGGCGCTGGGACAGCAGTACTCGAACATCTCGCTCGGCGGCATTGCCGCGGGGCCGATCGTGCTCGATAAGGCATTTTATAACATCGCCTATCAGTTCGGCCGCCGAGCAAACGGCTATCAGAACTTGCTAAACACCGGGCCGCTCGGGCTCGAGACGGCCGGCGTCGCCGCGGATTCCGTGACGCGCTTTTTGGGCATCCTCGGTCAGGCGCAGATACCGACGGCGGTAGGGCGCATACCGCGCGACCGCACGAGCGATCAAGGCTCGATCTTCGGCAGCGTCGATTTCGCCCCGCCGACGTCGACGACCGGGCAGGCGTTCAACGTCACCTTCAATGGTGGGTGGAACAAGCAGACGCCGGTCGGCTCCGGTGTGATGTCCCTCCCCGCCAGCACCGGCAATCGCACGAGCTGGAATGGCGGGCTTCAGGGGCGCCATAACAGCTACTTCGGCTTCGGCATCCTCGAGGAGACGACGATCGGAGCCAGTGGTTCGCACAACTATGGCACGCCGTATCTCGCGCTGCCCAGTGGCCGCGTCATTGTCAACTCGAGCTTCGACGATGGTACGAGCGGCCTACAAAGTCTTTTGTTCGGTGGCAACCAATCACTCAACACGTCTACGGCAACCAACAGTGTGGGTTTGTTGAACCAGCTGTCTTGGTTCAGCACCAGCAACAAGCATCGACTCAAGCTCACCACCGAGTTGCGCCGCGATGCGTACATGTCGAACCAAACGACGAATCTGCTCGGATCGTTCTCGTATCTGTCGCTGGCCGATCTCGCCGCCAATCAGCCGGCCTCGTTCACGCGGCAGCTCTCGCCGCGGACGAGTGGCACGAGCCAGCTTGTCGGCGCGCTCTCGCTCGGCGACGCATGGCGGCCGACGAACGACGTGCAGATACAGTACGGCGTTAGGCTGGACGGCAATCGCTTTATGGCCGATCCCGTTCTCAATCCGGACATTCAGAGCATGTTCCGCGTGCGGAACGATGGCGTGCCCAATCGCGCCTACTTGAGTCCACGCCTTGGCTTCTCGTGGACCTATGGAACGGCGCCGCAGATCGCCAGCTTCGATGGGGCGGCGCGCATTCCGCGGGCTGTCGTGCGCGGCGGTGTCGGGCTCTTTCAGAATACGCCGCAGACGACGCTTCTCGGTCAGGCGCTCGATAACACCGGGCTGCCGAGCGCCGTCCAGCAGCTCAACTGCGTCGGTCCGGCGACGCCCGTGCCCGATTGGAGCTCGTACGTCAACAGTTTGTCGGCGATTCCCGCGACTTGCGCCGATGGTAGTAGCGGGACCGTGTTTGCCAATGCCGCGCCTAACGTCTTCCTCTTCGCGAGGGATTTTTCCGCGCCGCGGAGCGTTCGCTCCAACCTGCAATGGAACGGGCCGGTGCTCGGCAACCGGTTGATGGCGACGATCGAAGGCGTCTATTCCCGGAACCTCGATCAGTCGGGCATCGTCGATCTCAACTTCAAACCCGAGCAGCAGTTTGCGCTGGCCGACGAGGCTGGACGGCCCATTTACGTGCAGCCCTCGAGCATCGTACCGCAAACAGGAGCGATCGCATCGCGCGACGCACGGGTCACGACGCTCTATTCACATGTCAGCGAGATGCGCTCTGATCTACAATCGGAGAGCCGCCAGGCGAGCGTCCGCATCTCGCCGACGACCTTCAGCACGACGTACTCGTGGAGCTTGTCGTACGTGTATGGCAACGTCCGCGACCGGACTCACGGCTTCAGCAGCACCGTTGGCAATCCGCTCGACATCTCGTGGGGACGATCGTCATTCGATTCACGACATCAAATCATTTACACGCTCGGTTACAACGCCTTCAACACGGTGAACGTGAGCTGGTACGGCCAGTTCCGATCGGGAGCGCCGTTCACACCGATGATCGCCGGCGATGTCAACGGCGACGGATACTCGAACGATCGCGCTTTCATCTTCAAGCCGGCCGATGCGAACGATCCCGCGGTCGCCTCGGGAATCCAGGAGTTGCTGGACCACGGATCGAGCGCGGCACGCGACTGCCTGCGGACACAGCTCGGTTTGCTCGCCGCGCGCAATAGTTGCGCGGGGCCGTGGACGTCGACGGCCAACTTGAGCTTCACCTTCAA
>QHUV01000625.1 GCA_003222065.1 Gemmatimonadota bacterium
TCGAAGCGGCCTACCTGCGGTCACTCGATTTTGGCACAGCCTCGCCGGAGGACGCGTCCGCGATCTACGCTCGTTATGCACGCGGCGGCGTGGCCGACACCGTGCAGTATCGGCACTTGCAGGACTATCTCTTCCACTATGTGGCGAGCGAGGCAGGTCGGCTCGGGCTTCCCGCTCACATCCACACGGGCGCCGGCTGCGGCAGCTATTTCTATCTCGCCGGCGCGAATCCGGTGCTGCTCGAGCAAGTGCTGAACGACGCGACGCTGCGCAAGACGACGTTTGTGCTGCTCCACGCCGGCGCCGTGGCGTACGCGCCGGCGATCGCGTACCTGGTGATGAAGCCTAACGTCTACGCCGACATCTCGCAGCAGACGTGGATGGAGTCGCCACAGCACCTCGCCGCGTCGCTGCGCTATTGGTTGGAGTGGTTTCCCGAGAAGGTGCTCTTCGGGACGGATCTCTGGCCCACCGGCATACCCGAGCTCGACTGGGAAGAGATCGGCTGGCAGACGAACGATACGGCGCGTCGGGCGTTAGGCATCGCCCTCACGGGCATGATGGGCGACGGCGAGATCTCGCGCGCGCAGGCGATCGCGTTCGCGCGTGACGTACTGCATGACAACGCGGAACGGCTGTATCGGCTCGGTCGGAGTCTCACGCCCTGAGATCGCCCGGACGTCGTCGCACGTCCCTAAGCGACTGCTTTCCGCGGATCGTCGAAGCTCATCGCAACTGGCGCGGCGGCCTCGCCAAAGCCCGGTGCAAGCGTCGCGAAGAGAGCGAATGCCGCCGCGAGAAACATCGCGAGTAGCACGAACAAGCCGCTTTTCGAGCCGGTCACGTCGAACCAGGCGCCGACGGCGGACGGCCCGAGAATGCCGGCTACACTCTGGACCAGTAGGAAGGCGCCCGCCAACGAGCCGGCGCGCGCCGTCGTTCCCAGCTCGAGCGCCATCGGGATCAGATTGGCGACAGGAATCGACCACGCCAGCCCGAATACGAAGAGGACCGCCACCGCCGCCGTGAGCGTCGGTACGACTTGCATAACGACGCAGGCGATAGCCATTCCGGCAATGCCGATGAGCGTCATGCGGCGCCGGCCGTAACGCGCCCCCAGCCAGCCCGCCGGGACGGATCCGGTGAGCGTCGCGATCGCCACGGCGATGAAGCCTAACGAGACATCGGCGACCGTGGTGTGGAACCGCTCCGACCCATGAAGCGTGAACCAGCTCGAGAACGACTGGAACGCCATCTGAAAAAGAAGACAGCCCGCGAAGAAGCGCGATGCAGTTCCACTCTCGGCGGTAAATGCTTCGCGTAGCGAACGAAATGGCGCGATCGCCGCGCGCGCGCCGCTGGCTGACTCGTGAGGCGGTTCGCGGAGCGACGTCGCGTAGACGATCCACACGATCGCCACGAGCACCGCGGCGAGGATGAAGGGCAACTCCGCGTGACGCGCGCTCAGGCTGCGCGCCGTGCCAAGCACCACCATGGCACCGAGGCACATGCCGACGCCCAGAATGCCTTCCGTCTTCGAGCGATGCACGGAGGGGACGAGCTCCGCGAGAAGCGCCGAGAACGGCGCGCGCCACACGGCAAGCGCCACGTCGAGGACGATCATCGATAGGAGAAGGGCGAGCAACCCGTACCGCTCGGCGAAGGGAATCGCCGCGAGCGTGACTGCCGTCAGCGGTAGCGCCGCGACCAGAAACGGGACGCGACGTCCCAAGCGCGTGCGTGTCCCGTCGGAGAAAGCGCCGATGAGGGGAATCAGGCATAACGCCAGTACGTTGTCGATTCCCATCGCCGCGCCGATCCCGGCGCTGCTGCTCAGGTGCCGTTGCAGAAGCGGCGGCACATATGAGTCGTAGAGCGGCGACACGGCACCGATGACGAAACTGCCGCCGCCGAGGAGGAGCGACGAGGTCCACGGCATCGGAGCGACGTCGTCGCGGCGGTGAGTGAGCACGGCTACTTCTTCGCGAGCTGGTCCACTTCCGTCCTGAGCCGTCGCGTTACGTCGCCGAATTGAGCGATGGTCCCGGTCGGCACCCAGCGCGCCGCCACAGCGGCGAGCAGCCGCGCGAGGGCGCCGCAGAGGGACGAAAGGGCAAATTGCATGGGACGGCTAATCTGTCACCGGGGACCCGAACACGCCACAGGCACGAGACGTCTGGTTGGCGCATCGACAGGTCGCTTCAGACTTGGTATTCTTCGGTCCCC
>QHUV01000626.1 GCA_003222065.1 Gemmatimonadota bacterium
TCAATCCGTATCGCATCGCCGGACAGAAGACGATCGTCTTCGAGCTCCTGCAGCAGCTGGGCTGGCGAGCTCCAGACTGGATCGTGCTTCCCGCCGGCAATCTCGGAAACACGTCGGCGTTCGGGGCGGCACTTCGCGAGGCGAAAGAGCTCGGACTCATCGCCACCATGCCGCGAATAGCTGCCGTGCAGGCGTCCGGGGCGGCGCCGTTCGCCGCGAGCTATCGTGACGGCTTCCGCCAGCGCCACACCGTAGATGCCGAGACCGTGGCGACGGCGATTCGCATCGGGGATCCCGCGTCATACAGTCGCGCGGTCCGCGTCATTCGCGAGACGAACGGCATCGTGCTCGACGTGTCGGACGCCGCAATTCTCGACGCCAAAGCTGTCGTCGATGCCTCCGGAGTCGGGTGCGAGCCGGCGAGCGCGGCGAGCGTTGCCGGCGTCCGCGATCTCGCGTCGCGCGGCGTCATCGGTCGCGGCGCCGTGGTGGTCGCGATACTCACGGGACACATTCTCAAGGATCCGGAGATCCTGTTGCAGTTCCACCGCAAGACAGAACCGGCGCCCGCGCGTGCGAACCGCCCCGTGGAGATCGAGCCCGAGCTAGGGGCTGTAGAGCGAGTGCTCGACTCGGCGCGTCAGAGAACAACTTGAAGGTCGCGGACGCTCGTCGATCCCTCGCGGGATCGACGAGCACCGAACGACCTCGCATTACGGCATCTTTGTTCCTTCGGTGCGGAGGTGAAGCACCGAATCCGGACCGGCCTTCGAGTAATGCGCGATCGTCGTTCCGACGAGTTTGCCGTTCTGTACCTTCAATGAGTTTTCTGTCGTCACCTTCACTCCCTTCCGGCGCTGGCTGGCGAACGTGCCGGTTTTGGCGATCACGCTGTCTCCCGAGACCATGACGTGTACCGGTACCTTGAGGCCGGATGGGAACGTGATGAACCATCCCGTCGTGTCGGCCGTCGCGGTGAGCACGTAGTTCGTCGTGGTCGTGTCCTTCCCCGACTCGGGCACGGCGCGCACTTGCCACTTGCCGGCGACGTCCGCCAGCGAGAGCGCGGGAGCAGGTGCAGGCGCGGGGGCGACGGCGGGAGCTGCCGCTGGTGTCGCCGCAGCGCCGGCGGCGCTGTCCTTTGTGGATTGATCGCTCTTTGCGCAACTCGCGAGGAGCAGACTAGTCGAACAGGCGATGGCGACACGAAGCATGGTCTTCATTTCGAACCTCGGGGAAGCCCGTGACGGAGGATTGGGGCGGACGATGAGCCCGGTGACACGATACGGAGTCCCGGGGCGGTGTCAAGCGTTGAGCTTCAAGACGCTCGCCGTTCTTGTACTCGCCGCGGCGGCGTGCGCTCGGCACGACGCTCCACCTAACGACTGGCGCGTCACGGGAGGCGAGCCCGGAAACTCTCGCTACTCGTTGCTCGATCAGATCAACCGCGGCAACGTCGGCCGGCTGCGTGTCGCATGGACGTACCACACCGGCGACATCCCGACCGGAGGCCATTCCGAGATCCAGGCGACCCCGATCGTCGTCGATGGGGTGCTCTATACGACCACACCGGCGCTCGCCGTCATTGCGCTGCGTGCCGAGAGCGGCACGCTGCTGTGGCGATTCGATCCGTTCGCCAAGCGGCCGCGCGAGTCGCACGTCAATCGCGGCGTGGTGTACTGGGCGGACGCTCGCGACCAACGGATCTTCTTCACCGCCGGTCGCC
>QHUV01000627.1 GCA_003222065.1 Gemmatimonadota bacterium
CGCGAACTCGTGGCCGGGGATGACCGTCGACGTTAGGCGGGGCATTGTCTACATCCCCACTGGCTCGGCGACGCCCGATTTTTATGGCGGCGATCGGATCGGCGCGAATCTGTTCGCTAACTCGCTGCTCGCGCTCGACGCCAAGACCGGGAAGCGTCTCTGGCACTTTCAGTCGGTGCATCACGACATCTGGGATCGCGACCTCCCGGCCGCGCCCAATCTCGTCACCGTCTCGAGCGGCGGGAGGCGCGTCGACGCGATCGCGCAGATTGCGAAGAGTGGCTTTGTTTTCCTTTTC
>QHUV01000575.1 GCA_003222065.1 Gemmatimonadota bacterium
GCGGTGAGCCGGTCACCCAGGCTTGCCGGTTTCGAGCGCCGTCGCCAACAGCATATCGGAGGGGCATTCATCACGCGGGCGGAGATCGAGCGGCGGAATGCCATCGCGACGAGTCAGTTATTGCTCAACATGATCGGTGTACGGGTCATCGACAGCGCGGGGGTCAAGCTCCTCGCGTCAGCGCGTGGCTACAGAGTCGTATTCGGGCGGACGCCCGAGATCGCTCCTTGCATAATGGCAGTCGGAGTCGACGGACAAATCAAGGAATGGGGTTTCCCGGTCGACGACATTACGCCCAATGATATTTATGGGGTCGAAGTGTATAGCGGCCCCGCGACGATGCCACGCGAGTTTGCTACGCTTCGCCCGGATGGCTACTGCGGGCTGGTGATGATCTGGACGCGCGCTGACCGTTGATCGTCGCTGCTGGAGTCCTCTCGGTCGCGTCTTTCGTTAGGTGAGCGCGCGCCCCATCGTCGCCTCCCGCTTACTGCTGCTCCTCGCACAGCTCGCCGCGATAGTGAAGATCGACCAGTCCGCCGGGGACGAAATTCACGGTACCGTGCGTGTGCAAATTGCCCGTCGCCCCGGCGAATTCGCCGGTGCCGCCGCTGACGTTCAGGTGATTGTTCACACGGTAGAGCGGCGCGTCGATGGGCGACAGGACGGCATCGTCATTCGTAGTCAGCGTGCCCTGCGGTGTGACCATCGTGCAATTGGCTTGAAATTTTACGAGTCCTCCTGGGAGTTGTTGCAGCGCGGTGATGACGATGTCGACATCGCCGGAAATGTCGCCGGTGACCTTGCCAGCGGCAGTATTGGGCCCGGTGATCCTCTCGATGATAGTGCCCTCGACGGGATGGCAGCGCGGTCCCGAGCGGGCGGCCGCGAGATCCGCGTCGGCGCGGCGGGCGGCACCCGGAGCAGTTGGTCGTGAGTCGGCACACGCCGTGGTCGCCAGTAGCGCCGCGATCCCGATGATTGTTCGTGTCATTGGATGAGTCCTCACTAATTAGGGTTGGTTTGCGGGACTTCTGCACCGAAGTGCGGTGGCGAGGTGTCGTTGCTGAGCGCGTAGCGGCCGGGTATCTTCGGCACGCCCGCTGGGCGCGGCGCTCTCAGCTTCCTTCCTGGCCGATCGCAGCGCCGACGTTACGCAAACCAGTCAACGGGCTATCACACGACCGTCAACTGCGGCGACCCATGCTCAGACTTCGCACTCTTGGCGGCATCTCATTAGAGAGTGACGCGGGCGCGCTCGGAGCCGCAGCAGTCCAACGCCGTCGTCTGGCCATCCTGGCACTGCTGGCGACGAGCCGCGATCGGGGCGTCAGTCGAGACAAACTCCTTGCCTACCTATGGCCGGCCAGCGACGCCGAACGCGCGCGGCACACGCTGTCCCAGCTTCTCTACGCCTTACGGCGCGATCTGAGAGCGGAAGCGGTTGTGAGCACGGCCGGTGAGATGCTGCGCCTGGATCCGGAGGTGATTTGGAGCGACGTCGCGGAGTTCGAGGATGCGCTCGACCGTGGCGATGCCGAGCGCGCGGTCGCTCTTTACGGCGGGCCATTCCTGGATGGTTGGTTTATCGGGGACGCACCGGAGTACGAGCGTTGGGTCGAAAGTGAACGTGGACGGTTGGCGCAGCGAGCGATGCTTGCCCTCCGAGGGCTCGCCGAGGCGGCGACCGCGCACGACGACCACGATGCCGCGGTGCGATGGTGGCGCCAACTCGTCACGATGGACCCACTCGCCGCGAAACCTACGATCGGTTTCATAGCGGCGCTCGCCGCCGCTGGTGACCGCGCCGCGGCGCTCCGACACGGTACAATCTACGAATCACTAGTGCGCCAGGAGCTCGATGCCGCTCCTGATCCCAGCGTACTCGCGCTCATCGAGCGAATTCGTGAGGCGCCGCTGAAGGGCCGAACCGGTGCATCACCTAACGACACCGCGTCGTCGACCGAGGTCGCCGCTCCGGCCGGGTTAGTGACAGATGACTCAGATGTCGGCACCGCGCCCATTCGCCGAGTGGACCGAACGGGTCGAAGACGCGCCCTTCTTGTACTTGGCGCTGTCGGCTGCGTCGCTCTCCTGGGCTACACGACGTACGCCTTGCTGCCGCGCAGGGCCACGTCTCCACCGCAGCTCAATTCCGCCAGCATTCTCCCGACGGACTCCCTCGCGTTCCGGAGATCCGTTGCTGTTCTGCCGTTCGTCAACATCAGCTCCAACCCTGAGAATGAGTACTTCTCCGATGGCATGACGGAGGAGCTGATCAATACACTGGCGCGAGTCGGTGGCCTTCGTGTCCCCGCGCGCACTTCGGCCTTTGCGTTCAAAGGAAAGCTCGTCGGCGCTTCGGAGATCGCTCGCCAACTCAGAGTCGCGACGGTATTGGAGGGAAGCGTCCGCCGCACGGGAACGCGACTGCGGGTCACGGCGCAATTGATCGATGCCG
>QHUV01000576.1 GCA_003222065.1 Gemmatimonadota bacterium
CAACGTAGACGGTGTCGCTGACGCTGCCCAGCCGATGAGCTCCGGTAGTTCGTTGACCTGCGCCGCTGTCAGAATCGCGCCCGTGAGCGCGGTTTCCGGCTCGCGTCCGTCGCTCGCCGCGGCGACGACGGAGAGCGCTTTTCTGCCGATCCACGCGCCGCTGCCTTCGTCACCGAAGACGGGACCCCAACCTCCGCAGCGCGCCGTCGTCCCTGTGGGCCCGCGACCGTACGCGATCGATCCCGTGCCGCTGATGAGTAGCACACCCGGACCGTCGGCGAAGGCATCATCGAGCGCGACACTGAAATCGGAGTGTATCACGATCTCGTCGGCCAACTCGCGGCTCGCCAACGCTTGCCACAGTTCCTGCCGCTCGGTCTCGCGGCCAACGCCGGCGACGCCGACGCAAAGCACGCGAGGCACGACGTGCGTCATCTCGCACGACGCGAGCGCGTCGCGCACGACGTCGGCGATGACTGCCGCTGACTCCTCGACGCGTCCCGGGCGGACGGCACTCGCCGGTCCGACGACGTCACCGACCATTCCGCCATGTTCGTCCGCGACCATCGCTCGGGTCTTCGAGCCGCCGCCGTCGATACCGATGACGATGAGCGTCATATGGTCCGGACGCCGAGCGGAGCAGGATGCGTGAGCGACGCAAGAATTCCCGTCACGAGCGTAATGGTGGTGCCGATGAGAACATACCACGGCCACGCTATCGTGCCTAACGGTTGTAGCACGTCGCGCAGTGCTGGCACCGCGGCGGCGATCTGCTTGGCAAATACGATGAAGGCCATCGCCAGAATCCCGACGCTCATGCCGATGATTGCGTCCGATTGGCGAGCGCGACGCCACAAGATACCGAGAAAGAATCCGCCGAGGAGCCCGCCGTAAGTGAAGGACGCGATCGAAAGCGCGATGACGACGACCGGCGTCTGTTGGTTTTGCGGAAACAGAAGTGCGCCGCCGGTGAGCACGACGCCCCATAACAGCGCGAATATCTTCGCCACGCGTAGTGTGCGAGGATCATCGGCGCGACGGCCGGTGAGCGGTAGGTAGATGTCATGGGTCGCCGCCGCCGCCAGCGAGTTGATCGCGCCCGAATGGGTGCTCATCGTCGCCGCGAGGATCGCCGCGAGCACGAGTCCGAGCAGGCCGTGCGGCATGTACTGCAGAATGAAGGTGGGGAAGACGTCATCAGCCTTGGCGAAGCCGTGGTTCGGTCCATACAGGGCCCAGAGGCCCACGCCGATCATCAGAAAGAGCGTGAATTGCAGCGTGACGACGACGCCGCTGCCAACAATCGCCGTCTGCGCGTCCTTCAGTGTGCGCGACGACAACAGTCGCTGCACGATCAGCTGGTCGGCGCCGTGCGACGCCATCGACAAGAATGCACCGCCAATGAGACCCGCGAAGACGGTGTGCGGCCGATCGAAGCCAGTATAGAAGTCGATAAACTTCAACTTTCCCGCCGGCGCCGCCGTGGCGAGAATCTGCGACCAACCACCGGTGACGAGTCGGGATGGCCGTCGCGAACACCCGCACGGAGTCGGCGAGCCCCCGCGTCACCATGAACACGATCGAGGTGAAGCGCCGCGTCGCCAGGCCGAAGCGCTGCTCGAGGAGCGCGTACGCGGTGACCAGCTCACCCTGGTAGTAGCGGGGGAGCAGGACCCCGGCGACGACAACGCGCCCGAGCAAATAGCCGACGGAGACCTGAAGGAATCCGAGATTCCCCGTGTACGCGAGACCGGGAATACTGATGAAAGTGAGCGCGCTCGTTTCGCTGGCGACGACGGAGAACATCACCGCCCACCAGGGAATTGAGCGGCCGGCGACGAAATACTCTTTGGCGTCGCGCTGGCGTCGCCCGACCCAGATTCCCAGGAGGGTCGTGCCGACGAGGTACGCGAGAATGACGAGTGCGTCGAGCGCCGAGAGGCCGCGCGTCATGCGCTGCGCGTTAGGCGGTTGCTATCGCCGTTAGGCAGCGAGCCTTACTCCTCGACGACATAGGCTTCCATCGCGAAGTATTCGGCGAGGCCTAGCCGGTCGAGCTCCGCGGCCGTGCCCTTGTTCCGCGCTTCGACACGCTGCCAGAACTCCCGCTCGTCGTAGCCGCCGGGAAAGGGCGCCGAATCCTTCTGCGATTGATGTTTGAAGATCGCCTGGATCTTGAGCCGCAGCTCTTCCTGCGAGAGCGGCACTAGCCAGGTGGCCTCGTGAATCGGCCACTCCTGCCACGCGCCTCGGTATAGCCACGTCTCCGGCCGGAGGCCCAAGACCTGGCTCTCGTCGAGCGCACGATCGATCGCTTCCTTGCACATGCGATGCGTGCCGTGCGGATCCGAGAGGTCCCCGGCGACGAAGATCTGTTGCGGCCCAATTTCCTCCAAAAGTGCGCGCACGATCGCGACGTCCTTCGGTCCGATCGCCTCCTTGCGCACCTTCCCCGTCTGATAGAACGGCAGATTGAGGAAGCGCGCCGCGCCGCGCGGAAGGCCGACCGTCTCGATCCCGCTCACCGCTTCCGCTTCGCGGATGATGCGTTTGATGTCCTGTACTTCCGGTATATCGACTTCGCCTGGTCGCTTGCGCTCGAGAAACGCATACACCGTCTCGGCGAGCGTCCCAACCTTCGCCGGATCGATGAGACCGTTGCCCGCCGTGCGGACGAGGAAGTCGACGTACCGGCGCACGTCGTGATCGAAAACCGCGATGTTGCCGCTCGTTTGATACGCGATCGTGATCTCGTTCTCGTTCTCGACCAGCTTCCGCAGGATGCCGCCCATCGAGATGACGTCGTCGTCGGGATGGGGCGAAAAGCAAATGATCCGCTGGTGCGTGGGCAGCTTGGACTTCCCGCGAATCTTTGCGCCGAGGATGTTGAAAACCTTCCCGTTCACCTCGCCCGGCGTCCCGTACTTCGCGACGAGCGCCGACATCTTGTGCTCCGCGTAGTCGCGCTGGGTGAGCTTGAGAATCGCCTTGTTCGTCTGCTGCGACAGCCAGATCACGGCGCGCACCATCAGTTCCTGGGCCCACTGGACCTCGTCGATCAGCCACGGGGTCTTGATGCGCGTCAGTTCGGCGCCGGCGGCGCGATCGACATAGAAGGTCGTATCCGCATGGCGCTGCAGGAACGTCGCCGCGACCTCGACGTCGATATCACCTTCGACCGCGCGCCTAACGATCGAGGACTTGTGCTCGCCTGTGGCGAGGATCGCGATCTCGTGCGCGTCGAGAATCGTCGCCACGCCCATCGTGATTGCCTCGCGCGGCACGAACTCCTCGCCGAAGAAATCGGCCGCCGCATCCAGCCGGGTGATGGCGTCGAGCGTAACGAGCCGAGTCCGACTATGCGCGCCAGAACCCGGCTCATTAAAGCCGATGTGGCCCGTCTTGCCGATACCCAGAATCTGAAAATCAATACCGCCAGCGTCGGCAATCGCGTCCTCGTAGCGACGGCAGTAGTCGTCGACACGCTCCCGCGGAGTCGTTCCGTCGGGGATGTGAACGTTCTCTGGCCTGATGTCGATCTGCGAGAAGAGATTCTCCCACATGAAGCGGTAGTAGGAGTGAATGCTCTCCTTCGGCATTGGGTAGTACTCGTCGAGATTGAACGTCGCGACGTGTTGAAACGTCAGTCCGTCCTCGCGATGCATGCGGATGAGCTCACGGTAGACGCCGATTGGCGTCGATCCCGTCGCTAAACCGAGGACAGCCGTCTCACCCGCGGCGTCTTTCTCGCGCACGAGGGTGGCGATCCGATTGGCGACGAGCCGCGCGATGTGCTCGTGATCGTCGACGACGAGCGTGCGAATGCGCTCGAGGCCGGCGGGAACGTGCGGGACACGAGAAGGCCCGCGAGTCGGCGAGCGATCGCGGGCCTCTTTCTCGGCAACGGCGTCCGGGCGGACGCCTGCGACCGACTCTGCCATCGTATTGTTAGGCGGAGAACGAAGTGCCGCAGCCGCAGCCGCCAGTGGCGTTAGGATTCTTGAACGTGAAGCCCGACCCCATCATCGACGTCACGTAGTCGATGGTCACACCATTGAGGTACTGCGCCGAGAACGGGTCGACGAACACACGCCAGCCCGCTTGATCCACCACCAGATCGTCGTCCGCGGCTTCGTCCTCGATAAGCAAACCATACTTGAAGCCGCTGCAGCCACCGGGCTGCACGCTCACGCGGAGTCCGCCCTTCGCCGGGTCGACTCCTTCCTGCTCCATGAACTTCTTCACCTCGGCTGACGCGTTCGGTGTGATCACGCGATCCAAGCAAATGCCAGGACGGCGATGATCAGCATCACAAGACCCGGTGCCGCCTCTCCAAAGAGGATCTTGCCGACTCCGAACAGCGTAGCATAAACGGCGACAATTCCTGCGAGCCAGTTCGTCCACGCGAGTGCGCCGCCGGGTATCGGCTCGCGCCCGTAACCCAGCTTCGTGGACACGGCGAGCCAACCGGGGCCGCCCGGCCGGACGCGCTCGTAGAATGACTCGAGGACCGATGCCGGCTCAGGCTTGGTGAGAAACGTTGCACCGATCCAGACGACCGTCGTCACGACCACAGTGATGAGGAGCACGATTGCATCGGAGTCCGCTCCGGCATTACGCACGATTGATGGAGTGAACGCGGCGACCTGGGCGGTCGTAATGAGGTGCAGCTTCGAGAGCACCAGGCCGAAACCACCGCTCACGTAGCTGAACGTTACGAATGACGCGACCATCGCACTGATCTCACTCCACGCGCTTACCCGCCACCAGTACCAGCGCAAGATGTACACGAGTCCCGTTCCGGCGCCGAGACCGATGAGGAACTTCCACGCTTGCTCAACCGTCGCGAGCTGCGACGTCACAAGAATGGAGAGCAAGAACAGTACAACCGTCGCCCAGCGCGAGATGGCGACATAATGCCGCTCCGTCGCGGTCTTGCGAATAAAGCGGCGGTAGAAGTCGTTCACGAGATAGGACGCGCCCCAGTTGAGTTGCGTCGCGACGGTAGACATGTATGCCGCGGCGAACCCGGCCATCATGAAGCCACGCCATGGCGTCGGCAGGAGATCGACGAAGGCCTGCACGTACGCGGCTTCGTGATCGCGCTGGCCGTTCACCATGACGCCATTCGGGTATAGGATCACCGTCGCCAGACCGGTGATGATCCACGGCCAGGGACGAACCGCGTAATGCGCCACCTGGAAGAAGAGCGTCGCCAAAACTCCGTCACGCTCAGTCTTCGCGGAGAAGATCCGCTGCGCTACATAGCCGCCGCCGCCTGGCTCCGCGCCGGG
>QHUV01000577.1 GCA_003222065.1 Gemmatimonadota bacterium
CACGTCGGTGAAGAAGCTCACCACGGTGAGCGCATACACGTTTCGGCTCAGACGCGTCGACCGCTCGCTCATCTCACGAATTGCCTTGTCCGGTGATCGCGAAACTTACCCACTTGCGCCTCGATCGAAGCCCGATTCAAATCAAGGCATGGCCTCACACGCGCCAGCGAGAGCGACGGGTGCACGCCTGGACAGCGTGGCGACGTATCGCGCCCTGTCGTCGGCGCGGGCGCGATTGGCGGCGCGCGACGCGGCGATCCTGCATGCGCAAATCACGCTCGCCGAAATCGCCGCGCCGACCGGTGAAGAGCACGAGCGTGGTGCCTTCGTGGCTCGGCGTTTTCGCGCGCTCGGGCTCCGCGACATCGAGGTCGACGAAGCGGCCAACGTGATCGGCCGACGACCGGGGCGCAGCGGCCTGCCACCGATTGTAGTGTGCGCGCACCTCGACACCGTTTTCCCGCGCGGCACGTCGCTTTCGGTTCGCCGAGACGGCGCGCGCCTCGTTGGTCCCGGAATCAACGACAATAGTCGTGGCCTTGCCGTCATGCTTGCCATCGCCGAGGAGATCGACGGTAGCCGGTTGACGTCGCGCCGGCCGATCGACTTCGTCGCCACGACGGGCGAGGAGGGCCTCGGCGACCTCCGCGGCGCGAAGCGCTACTTCGACGGGCGCGGCCGCGACGCCGCGGCAACGATCGCACTCGATGGCGCGGGTGATGAGCGCGTCGTTACTCGCGCGCTAGGAAGCCGTCGCTTTCGCGTGAGCTTCGTCGGGACCGGCGGGCATAGTTGGGCGGCGTTTGGATCGCCTAACGCGGTGCACGCCGCAGCCGGCGCGGCGGCGCGTCTGGCGGCACTTCGGCTTCCGCTCGAGCCGCGGACGACGCTATCAGTGGGCCGTATCGGTGGCGGTATCTCGGTCAACTCGATTCCCGACCACGCATGGCTGGAGATCGATCTCCGATCGACGTCGGGCGAGATGCTCGATCGCTACGAGCGGGAAATCCTGCTCGCCTCGCGCGCCGCGTGCGAAGAAGAGAACAATCGCCGGGCCTTCGGCACGCGTGCCTTGTCGATGGCCATTCAGCCGATCGGCACGCGCCCGTGCGGCGAGACGTCCGTCGAGCATCCACTCGTAAGGCACGCGTTGGCGGCAACGCGGCTCGTCGGCCGGGAGCCTGATGTCGCGACGGCGTCGACCGATGCGAACATACCGATCGCGCGCGGCATTCCGGCGATCGCCATCGGTGCCGGCGGGCGCGGCGGGGACGCACACACCCAGAGCGAGTGGTTCGACAACACTGACGGCTCCCGTGGTGTGTCGCGGGCGCTGACGATCGTTTTCGGCGCCGCTGAAATGGAGGACTGAGCTCCCTCCAGACCGTCAGCCTTCTCCATCGCTCGCGAGGCGTGCGTACTCCGCCTCGCACCATTGCAGTGTGAGCTCCGCCAAGGCATCACGGACGACCGATGTAAGTGCGATGGCGCCCTCCGGCGTCGCCGGCTGCGCGATGAGCGATCGGATGTTCGAGAGCGCCGCCTCACGAGACAGCCCGTCGCGCCGCAGGTGCCCAACGTACAAGCAGAGCTCCGTGCGGAGCTCTTCCATCGCATCACGCTGTCCGTGCTCGAGGTGCGCAAGCGCTGCCACTACCCGGCTACGCGCGGCCTGGGTGGGTGATCGTTCGTGACTTTGTACATCCGTTTGTGACGTTCCCTCATTCATGATCCCTCACTACGCATCCTATGCGCCACACGAACGAAGGCGCCCGGCTTGTGCTAAGTTCACGGGTCGACTACCGACATCCATGGCATTTGGTCTTGTGTTTCTCGACCACGGCGGAGAGGTCTGGACCGTCGACGTACGCCTGCCTGGTGGGCAACCGGGCGGCCGGTCGCTGGTGTTCTCGCGACCATCGTTTCTCGCTCCGGCCGAGGAGCGAGCACTCGACGAGGTGCCCCCATGCTGGCCCAATTGCGATAGTGAGGCGCTGCGCGAGTTCCTCGCCGCGGCACGCGAGACGCCGGGCTGAAACGATCGCCGTTTCATGGACACTCATCGCTTCTCGCGCTGGGGCGTGCGCACCCGGCGGAGTGCGTCTCGCAGGGACGAGATCTCGCCGCGGGCATCGATCTCTTCGGCAAGCGCAAGCGCTCGCTCGTAGCAACGCTCCGCGTCCTGCGGGCAGTCCTCGCGCTCGTGCAACGCTCCGAGCAGGCGCAGACACTCGACCTCGCGCCATCGATTCCCGCACGATCCAAAATGGCCAAAGGCCGCGCTGGCCAGATCGCGGGCACGTTTGTTCGCGCCCCGCTGTAGAAGCGCTTCGGCAAGATTCAGCGTGGTGAGCGCAATCAGGTCACTGTCCTCCACCTCTCTTGCGACCACGAGGGCATCCTCCAGCGATCGTTCGGCCAGATCGAGGTTGCGTCGATCTAGTGCGACGCGACCGTAGTTATTGAGCGCAATGGCTTCGCCGCGGCGGTACCCAGCCTGTCGAAAGAAGCCATAGGACTCGGAGAACGAGCGCTCCGCCGCGCCGAGCTGTCCCTTTTGAGCGAGGATGGAGCCCAGGTTTTGAAGGACGACCCCGCGTAGCCGAGGCTCTGGCGCCGATGCCAGCAGCGACTCGAATACCGCGGTCGCCGCCTCGAATTCCCCTCGGCACATGAGCACGTTCGCCTCGGCGACGGTCGCTTCGTCGAGTATTGCTCGCTCATCGCTGGCGCGCGCCGCATCCTGTGCGCGACGCGCCATCTCGAGCGCGACGTCCCACTCCGCGCGTGAACG
>QHUV01000578.1 GCA_003222065.1 Gemmatimonadota bacterium
CGACAACGGGATGTCGCGTCGATCGAAGCGCATGTCTCCAACACCGGCGCGGCGCCGGAACTTGCTTCGGATCCTGAGGCATGCCTATCAGAGACCCAGTGACGCTTCGGAAATGGCGGGACACCGCTGGGCCGACGTTCGCGATCATCCCCGCACGCGGCGGCTCGAAGGGCGTATTTCGAAAGAATCTGCGCGAGCTCGCCGGAAGGCCGCTGCTCGTGCACTCGATCGAACACGCGCAGGCGACCTCTCAGATCGACACCGTGATTGTCTCGACGGATGATCCGGAGATCGCCAGCGTCGCCCTCGCTGCCGGCGCCGAAGTTGTTCACCGGCCAACGGCACTTGCCCGTGACGAGACGCCGACCCTTCCCGTGTTGCTGCACGTCCTCGAGCAGCTCGAAGGAGAACGGACTCCGAGCCGAGTCGTCACACTTCAGCCGACTTCACCCCTTCGCCGCCCGGAGGATCTCTCCGCGGCGATCGAGCTCCTGACGGATTCCTTTGACGCCGTGGTCGGCGTCTGCGCCGCCGAGCACTCGCCGTACAAGATGTTCGACATTCGAAACCAAGCGCTGACGCCGCTCATACCAGGAACTCCACCGGGCATTCCCCGCCAACAGCTTCCTCCGGCATATCGAGAAAACGGCGCGGTTTACGTCACTTGGCGCGATGTCTTGATCGACGCACGCTCCATTTGGGGTGCACGAGCACGCCCGTACGAGATGGACGCCGAGTCGTCGATCGATATCGACTGCACTCTCGACTTCGCGATTGCTGAAATGCTCTTGAAAACTCGCGCAACAAAGGCCGTCACCGTATGAGCACCACGTTCAACATCAACGGGCGGAACATCGGCCCTGAGCATCCGCCACTCGTCATCGCGGAGATCGGCATCAATCACGAAGGAAGCCTCGCGAAGGCGATCCAGATGATCGATGACGCGTACGCGGCTGGCTGCGAGTGCGTGAAGTTCCAGTCACATGTCATTGAGGACGAGATGATCCCCAACGACGTGATTCCTGGAAACGCACGGGAGAGCATTTGGAACATCATGTCTCGCTGCGCGTTGTCCGAGGCGGAGGAGCTCGAGACGAAGCGACACGCGGAGAGCAAAGGGCTTCTCTATCTCAGCACGCCGTTCTCGCGCGCGGCCGCCGATCGCCTTCAGCGCCTGCACGTGCCTGCGTTCAAGATCGGTTCGGGCGAGTGCAATAACTATCCGCTCATCAGGCACATCGCGGGCTTTGGCAAGCCGGTAATCCTGAGTACGGGGATGAATGACCTCGCGTCAATTGAGCCCGCGGTCGATATCCTGCGAGCTGCCGCGGTGCCGTTCGCGCTTCTGCATTGCACGTCGATGTATCCCACCCCGTATGCGAAAGTGCGGCTGGGCGGGATCTCCGACCTCCAGTCCGCGTTTCCGGACGCCGTTGTCGGGCTGAGCGATCACTCGTTAGGTAGCTACACCTGCTTTGCCGCCATTGCGCTCGGTGCGCGTGTTCTCGAGAAGCACTTCACCTCGCGCAAGGACTGGCCGGGACCCGACATCCCCATCTCTCTCGATCCAACCGAGCTGCAACACCTCGTCGAGGGGTCTCGGGCGATCTTTCAAGCGCTCGGCGGTGACAAGAGCATTCTGCCCGAAGAGCAGCCCACCATCGACTTCGCGTACGCGTGTGTCGTCTCCATTCGCGAGATCAGCGAAGGGGAGGAGCTTACTCCGAGCAACATCTGGGTGAAGCGACCCGGTACCGGTCAAATCAAGGCAAAGCACTTCGAGGAACTGATCGGTCGGCGCAGCCGTTCGTCGATTGCCTCCAACACACAGCTTGCCTGGGCCGATGTCGTCTGACTTCTTCAGCTCTCGTTCCGAGATCCCCACGGCGGAACGGCGGATCCTCTTCCTGACCGGGACTCGGGCGGACTTCGGAAAGATGAAGCCGCTCATGCTCGCCGTGGACAGTGCCCCGGGCTTCATCTGTGAGGTGTTCGCTACCGGCATGCACATGCTCAAGCGTTACGGATTGACCGTCAAGGAAATCCGGAACGCTGGCATTGAGAACATCTTTACTTTCATCAATCAGGACAGTACCGAGCGGGGAATGGATGTCGTGCTCGCGAATACGATTCGCGGGCTAGGGCACTATGTGCGCGAGTTCCGGCCAGACATGATCGTCGTTCACGGCGACCGCGTCGAAGCGTTGGGTGGTGCCATCGTGGGCTCGCTGCACAACATTCTCGTCGCGCACGTCGAGGGTGGCGAGATCTCCGGCACAATCGACGAGCTCCTGCGACACGCCATTTCGAAGCTCTCACACTTGCATTTTGTGTCGAACGAGCAAGCCCGACGGCGGCTCATCCAGATGGGAGAGCTCGAAAGCTCTGTTCACGTCATCGGATCGCCGAACATCGACATTATGCTGTCGGACGCGCTTCCGACGCTGGCCGACGTGCAACAACGCTACGCGATCCCCTATGACGAGTATGCGCTCCTCGTATACCATCCGGTTACAACGGAGCTCGAAAAAATCCGTGCGCACGCGCAATCGGTCGTGAGCGCCGCCATCCGTTCCGGTCTCAACTACATCGTCATCTACCCGAACAACGACGACGGCACCGAATCGATCATGGAGGTGCTGGAGTCGGTACGAGGACATCCGCGCTTCACGTTGTTGCCGTCGATGCGTTTCGAGTACTACCTAACGCTGCTGCGTTATGCCACAGCGATCATCGGCAACTCGAGCTCGGGCGTACATGAGGCGCCCGTGTACGGCGTGCCGACCGTCAACATCGGTTCCCGCCAGCTCAACCGCTACCAGTACGAAACGATCGTCGACGTCCCGGAGGATCCGGAGCAGATCCTCAACGCTCTCGCTCATCTCCCGAAGGGC
>QHUV01000579.1 GCA_003222065.1 Gemmatimonadota bacterium
TGACCGGTTACAACGCGACCGGAATCGGCGCCAACGGACGAGCCCCGAGCTTCACGCGTGGTTCGGCACCAACCTATAGGGGACCACCGCTTCCGCCGTTCAACGCTTCGTTCGGGAACACGGTGCGGTATGGCGCGCTGCAATTCTACGCGCTGGTGACGATGGAGCGCGGCGCCGTCTTTGGGAACAGTGACCGGCCGTATCGCGTTCGCCAGGGCGGCGCGGACGAATACCTCCAATTCCTCAACTCTGACGGCTCGACGACGTTCGCCGCGGATTCGGTCTTCAACTATTGGTCGCTGTTCGACGCGGTCGATTCGCGTGACAACGTGCGACTACGCGAGCTGTCGCTCTCGTACACGCTTCCGGACCGGTTCCTCAGCCGCACGAACCTAGGGCGAACTCAGCTCACGCTGTCGGGACAGAACCTCATGTGGTGGGATCACTGCCACTGCGTGGATCCGAACATGAATTGGGCGGGCGGTGACGCGTTCGGCGTCGCTAACGGCTTCCTCGCTCAACCGTCGCCGCGGCAGTATCGGCTCTCGATTCGCACACGATTCTGAAACCGGCCTTTCACCGTGAGGCGTGACTCATGACCAGCCTAACGCGCTCGATGCGCATCGTGCTCGGCGTCGCGATCGGTGCGGCCGCCGCGGCATCAATTGCCTGCAAGGACTTCTTGAAGGTTCAAGATCCGGGGCGCTTCAGCAACGAAGCACTCGACAACATCACCGTACTCACCGCCGTCGCCAACGGCGTCGAAGGGCAATACCAGCAGGTCTATGACGATTTCGTGGTGTTCACGGCGCTGAACAGCGACGAAGTCATCAACTCGTCGACGTGGATCGACTGGGCGGACGTGTCCACCGGCCGAATCCGTGGCGACTGGGCAACCGCCCCGGGATTCGCAACGACGCAAGACGAGTTGATGCGCACGCGCTTCACCGCGCAGAACGCCGCCGATCGCCTAACGCGAGTGCTCGGCGCCGACGTCGCGAGTAAGAGTCCGCTCATGGCGCAGGTGAAGGTGTACGAAGCCTGGGCAGACCTAGCACTTGGCATGGGCTATTGTGAGTCGCCTTTGGTTCAGAACGGCCCGCGGGCGCCCGACACGGAGCTCTACAAGCAGGCAATCACGAAGTTCGGCACGGCGCTCACGATTGCCCAGGCAGCCGGTACGTCGCAGTGGGTGGACTTCGCTCATGCTGGACGCGCGCGGGCGAATCTCCTCGCTGGGAACTACGACGCGGCGCTTGCCGATGCCCAAACCGTGCCCGCAGGGTTCCTCAAGCAGGCACTGTACTCGGTGAACAGCCAGACGACCTTCACCGGCGGCCAGTTCCACTATAACCGCAACCGTTCCGGTGGTCTCCATACCATGTACTGGTCGATGGTCGATACATCCAACAGCAACAGCGGCGCGTTCAACCCGGTGCAATACGTGAAGGATCCGTGGACCGGAACTGCCGATCAACGCCTGGCGGTGAGCCACAAGGCGGGAAGCGTCGCCATCGGCGTCGACAACAAGACCAAGCATTTCGCCATCCAGAAGTACTCGGACTACACTAATTCGATTACGCTCACCTCGAAGCGCGAAATGAACCTCATCGAGGCGGAGGTCGCTTGGCGGAAGGGCGACTTGCAGACGGCCATCGACGATCTCAACAAGAATCGCACGGCCGCGCCCGCGCTGCTTCCCGCATTCGACGCGACGGGGCTCACGTCGACCGACGTTCGCGATCGCCTGCTGTCCGAGCGCTTCGCCGAGCTCTTCGTCGAGGGACACCGCATGACCGACCTCGATCGATTCAATCTCGTGACGTCGCGCCTCGGTGCTGGGCGCGCGCGTAAGCTCCCGCTGTCACGTAATGAAATACTCAACAATCCGAGCCTGAAGCAGGGGCAAGCGACGTGTCCGGCGATCAGTTGACGGCACTCGTGGGATTGCGGGGCAGGGCAAGGGGGTGCGCGAGTGGCGCACCCCCTTGGTACGGCGGCCTAACGCGAAGAGAGTTTCTTGCCGCGTCAGCCGCCACGGGACTCGGCGCGCTGATCGCGGCCTGTAGCGGAGGCCATGATGTCACATTGCCAAACGAGCCGTCCGGCGCGATTACCGGAGATGTCGTCGATCTCACGGGCGCGGCGCAGTCATCTCTCGGCAAGATCTACCTGATGTACGAGTCGGGTTTGCAGACGGGCCGCTTCGTTGTCGTCGATGCCACGGGCCGGTTCGCGTTCTCCGAGGTGCCCGTGGGGTCGTATCAGCTGCGTTTTCACGCGCCTGGTATTGCCTACGTCCCCGAAGGGTATCCGCATCCCCTGCGCGTGGTGGTGAGCGCCGACGCAACGACCACCGTTCGCTTCATCACCGAGCGTGGCTGGGAGGATGGCGCGCCGATGATCGAGATTTACGTCGGCGATTATTTCTTCCAGGAGCAACCGCTCGGGGCGCCCAACACGGAGACTCTGGTCAAGCTTGGGACGCCCGTGTGCTGGTACAACGTCGGGCTCACCCAGCACACGACAACGGGCGGGTTCTGGGATTCCGGGCCGATGAACCGCACGGCTTCCTACATCTGGGTCCCGGACCGGCTCGGCGTTCTCCCATACACGTGCACGTTTCACGGCACCCAGATGATTGCGTCACTGCGAGTGCAGTCGTGAGGCAACGTCGCTGTAGACGACTCTCGCGTTTCCCCGGTGATCACCGTAGGATTGCTGGGCTGCTAAACCCTCACATTCACCAGAATCAAGCCGCTTCTCAGC
>QHUV01000580.1 GCA_003222065.1 Gemmatimonadota bacterium
CGGATGCTCGCCGGACACGAGATCCAAGTCGTGAACGTTGAGCGGACGCTTATCCTTCAGCTTCGTGTCGTCGAAAAAGTATCCCTCCACCCAGACACCGGGCGGAGTCTCGCGTGCCTTCGCGCGCAGCTTGTCGACGATGCTGGCGATGGTGACGAATTCGACCTCGAAGGGATTGCCGACGAGCACTTCGTAAAGCAGCGTCGTTCCGCCGGCGTGATTGTGACAATCGATGAAGCCCGGCACGATCGTCATCTGCTTGGCGTCGAGCGTCTGGGTGCGCTTCCCAACCAGCGCTCTAATGTCGGCGGTGCTGCCAACGGCAACGAACCGCCCGGCTTTCGTCGCCAACGCCGCCGCGATGGGCGTCGTCGCATCCATCGTATAGACCTTCGCGTTGAACACAACGAGGTCGGGCTCAGGGCTCGCCGTGAGGCGGCGCGTCTCGCGAAGCCACCGCGGCATGAGCAGCCCAGCAAGGCCGGCCGCGGTGACTCCAACGAACTGTCGACGGCTGTGATGAGCCATAGTGCCTCTGCTTCAGCCGTGAATGACCGTGACGAGCTTAGGTCACGTGCAGGTCATTGCCGAACTGGATCAACCCGATCTTCCGCGCCACGGCTCGCGACGCCTCGTTACCCCAGGACGTGCTGTAGAGGGGAATGCGGCCCACGCCGCGCAGCGCGCGCGCCCACGCCACTACAACTTGAGGCGCGTAGCCCCGGCCGCGGAAGGGCGGCGCCGTGTCGACGCCGGCTTCATGCGCGTCGGCGGTCAGCCGAACGCTGGCGCACAGGGCCACCGCATGCCCATCGACGGTGAGCGCGATCATCGGCTGAGAGAGCGGCACGTCGGGGATCCACGCTTCCAGATGTGGACGGAGGATGTCGGCGTTTGCGTCGGTGATGATGGTCGTGCCGTCACTCATCGGCAGTTCCCGGGGAAAGCAGAACGCGGGACCTGTCCACGTCCGCTCCACTGGCGCGACGCGACTGAGAATCGCTTGATACGGTGCAGGATCGCTCGGCCGATCGAGCGCACTCTCCGGGTGAACGTCGTGCGCGACGGCAGTCTTTAGCTCTCGTCTCACATCGTTGCCGACATCATGTCGGAAACGAACGACGACGCCGTCCAGCGTTTTCCCAAGAAAGAATCGCGGTGCGGCCGCCCCCGTGCCGTTAGGCTCGTTGACGCGAACCAGCTGGGCCTCGGCGTCGTGGCTGAACTCTGCCTCGACGTGAAATCGCATCAACTCGCGATCGCTGATCACGTTAGGCGTCGAGGATGTTACCTGCGACGCGCTCGGGACGTCGAGGCGTCCGCCCCCTGAATCAGCGCCGTGAGCCAGCGCGCGCCGAAGACGACGCCGCCGCAGACCGGCACGGCGATGATCGCGCGCAGCAGCAGGCCGGTCGCCGTGTCAAGGCTAGCGAAGACGTCCGGGTGCGCGATCACGTCCGCGATCGAGCGCGCCACGACTGGTGTGAGCCCGATGATGAATCCCGCCTTCAGCCAATGGTCTTGGCGGAACCATGTCACGACCACGAACACGAAAAGTGCCGCCGCAAACCATACCAGCACGGCGAGTAGGGCCAGCAGCGCGCTCTTTGGCGCGAGCGTCGACACCAAGTTCGCCAGTGTGAGTACCCCTCCGAACGAGAGCACCAGCACGAGCGGCGACGAGCCTCGCGCGCGATCAACGACATTCTCGAGCTCCATGTGACTCCTGTGCGTTCGACGGCCGCCGCTTGGCGTTTGCCGCAGTGTCCGACTCTCTGCAAAACGTCCCACTGCTCGACGATTTTGCCGCGGTCGTCGAAACGGAAGACGTCGATTATCTCTGTTGGAGCTCGTAACTCGAGGGCTGTCCCAGACCGGTGGGTTCACGATCGACGACGCCGTCCGGCCGGAGCATGCGGCGCGCGCTCAGCATGATACCGACGCCGAACTGCGCCGCTCCCAAAATTGCCGGCGCGATGTGAAAGGCGTTCGTGTAGCCGACCCAGAAGTGGACGCTGATCGCGCAGAGAAAACCGGCCGCGCCAGCCACCGCGAGAGCCTGCCAAAGTGCTCGACTGGGTCGCCCGCACCAGACAACCAAGCCGAAAGCCAGTCCGCAGGAAATCAAACCGCCACCGAATCCCGCCCGGTCGTGCGCGATGAGTGGAATCAGCCGTGGGTTCACGCCGCGCAGCTGGTCGGCGGTGAGTCCCATGTACGCCAGGTCCTGCGGCACGAAAACGTGCGTGACTCCGATCAGCTGAATCGTTAGGCCGGCGCTCATCATGCCGACGGCCGTGAGGAGCAGCAGCACGCGGCCGAGGCCATCGACGC
>QHUV01000581.1 GCA_003222065.1 Gemmatimonadota bacterium
TCCCACCGTCGAAGCCGACGTTATTCTCGACGACGGCACCCTTGGCCGAGCGGCTGTTCCGAGCGGCGCCAGCACGGGCGAGCACGAGGCTATCGAGCTGCGCGACGGCGAGGGAGACCGCTACGGCGGCAAAGGCGTTAGGCACGCCGTCCGGAATATCGAGGAGACGATCGCGCCCCACCTCCGTGGCTGCGACGCCACGGACCAATTGGGAATCGACACGGCGATGCTGGAGCTCGACGGCACGCCAAACAAGTCGAAGCTCGGCGCCAACGCGCTCCTCGCCGTGTCGATGGCGTCGGCGCGCGCCGCGGCGCTGTCGATCGGCATGCCGCTCTATCGCTACCTTGGCGGCCCGCTCGCGCGCGTCATGCCGGTGCCGATGATGAACATTCTCAACGGCGGCGCCCACGCGGCCAACACCGTAGACTTTCAGGAGTTCATGATCGTGCCCGTCGGCGCCGAGACCTTCGGCGACGCGCTGCGGATGGGCGCCGAGGTCTTTCATGCGCTGAAGAAGGTGCTCGTCAAGCGAAAGCTCGGCACCGGCGTTGGCGACGAGGGCGGCTTCGCGCCCGATCTTCGCGATGATGAGGAAGCTCTAAATGTCATCATCGAGGCCATCCAGGCTGCCGGCTACGCGCCGGGCAAACAGATTGCCCTCGCCCTCGACGTCGCGGCGAGCGAGCTCTATCAGGACGGTGCGTATGTCTTCAAGAAGAGTGGCGGTGAAAAGAAGGACGCCGAGGGGATGATCGAGCTCTATCGCTCGTGGCTCGACGAGTATCCCATCGTGTCGATCGAGGACGGCCTCGCCGAAGACGATTGGGACGGATGGGCCAAGCTCACGAGCGCCCTCGGCGAGCGGTGCCAGCTCGTCGGAGACGACATCTTCGTCACGAATACCGAGCGTCTCGCCCGCGGCATCGAGAATGGCGTCGGCAACGCGATTCTCATCAAGGTCAACCAGATCGGCACGCTGAGCGAGACGCTCGAGGCGATCGAGATGGCGCGCGCCGCCGGGTATCTGTCGGTGATCTCTCATCGTTCGGGCGAAACGGAGGACACTTTCATCGCCGACCTCGCCGTGGGGACGGGCGTCGGTCAGATCAAGACCGGTTCGGCGAGCCGCACCGATCGCGTCGCGAAGTACAATCAGCTCCTCCGCATCGAGGAGACGTTAGGCGCGGCCGCCGAATTCCCGGGCGGCGCATTGTACGGTTTATAAAACGTGAAACCATGGCTCGACGCTCCCTGCTGTCGCGTCTGGTCTGGTTCGGCATCATCGTTGCCGCGCTGGTCTTCGCGGTGCAGGGGGGCGAATACAGCACGCTCGACCTCGTGCACCAGCGGCGCGATCGACTGCGCATGACGGCGGCGATCGATTCGATGACGCGCGTCGTCGATTCCCTGCGCCGCTACCGCGACCGACTGCAGCGCGACCCCAAGCTGCAGGAACGCATCGCGCGCGAGGATTTTGGTATGGTGCGCGGGACCAAGGAGCTCCTGTATCGCTTCGCCGCGCCGCGCGACACGAATCGCGATTCGACAACGAAGCGCCCGCGGTAACCTTGTCATCCTGAGGAGCGAAGCGACGAAGGATCTGCTGTTGATCTTGCCACTACGCTGCAGTCCTTGAACTTCGCTCTCGTGCCGCCTAGGTTCCAACCCACTGACGCGGGGTGGAGCAGCCTGGTAGCTCGTCGGGCTCATAACCCGAAGGTCGCGGGTTCAAATCCCGCCCCCGCTACTCCTGAGCCGGCCGGTCCCACAAGGGCCGGCCGGCTCACGTTACAGATACTTCGTCCGCTGTTATGGGCGGCGAGTGTGGAGCGGGGCAGGGTAGCTCAGGTGGTTAGAGCACGGCACTCATAATGCCGGGGTCGTGGGTTCGAGTCCCACCCCTGCTATCCACGAGCCAATCACTTACCGGTGGTTGGCTCGAGCGCATGGGGGATTCTGAGAATGTGCTCATTTCTACTCTCGCTCTCAGCCGCGAATCGACTGGCGTTACACGCTAGCCAGCGCCGGTCCGCTGAGCCGACTCGAGGCCCTAAGGGCCAAGAATCGGTCTGAGCCTAGCGAGTTGCGCGCACTCTCGACGGCACCATTGTAGAATCTGCGTTGCAACGGTCCCAGTGCCCCGCCAATTTCGGCGAGGAGGTCATCGGCCTTCGCGGACAGCACCGCCGTTCGTTCCGGCTCGCCGCGCGCGGCCCCCAACACTGCGGCGCGGGCGTGACTCGAGGCCACGCCATGGCTGTCATCGAGCGCGCGTGAAATCGCGAGTGCCTCATCGTACGCGTCACTTGCCTCGTCAAATCGCCGTTCGAGAATCAGAGCGTCGCCAAGCACGCCGAGCGCCGCGGCGAGACCCCAACGGTCACCGAGATCGCGGAAGATGGGAACACTCGTCGACTCCAAGGCCAAGCGAGCATCGGTCGCGCGATTCTCTTCGAGCGTCATCTCCGCGGTGACACGTACGCTGAACGCGTACAGTTGCTTCTCTCCAATCTCGCGGAACGTCATCAGCGCTTCGTCGATCAACAATCGCGCTCGCGGAG
>QHUV01000582.1 GCA_003222065.1 Gemmatimonadota bacterium
CGGATCACCCAGGACATGGGGGAGATACGAGTGTTCAACGCGTTGACGAGATCGGGAATCTGAGCCTGAGGGACAAACATCTTCGGGCCGGGCTCTTGGTTCAACCCATTGTCCCGGCTATCGGCGACGACGCCGATGATCTGGCGATCCGGTTCGCTGGCAAACTCTTTCATGCCGCCGCGACCGATCGCCAGACGATCATTGAGTGGATCGCCTGTCTTCCAATACTGTTTCGCCATCGCTTCGTTGATGATCACGACGGGCGGTGCCGCCGCATTGTCCCGATCGGTGAACGTGCGCCCACGAATGACGGGAATCTTGAAGACTTCGAAGTATCCCGGAGACACCGTCGTCCATGATCCGCCGCCCTGTGACTGTTCCTGCTCGGCGGGACGACCGACGATCTTGAATCCCAACCCATAGCCGCCCTCGAGCGGAAGGCAGCACGACGCGCTCGCCGATACGACACCCGGGATCGTTCGCAAACGCTCAACGCCCGCTTCGATCGCTTGCTCGACGGACGCTGCAGTCTGGAATCGCGGTTCGGTGAACGACATACGCATCGTGAGCACGTTGTTCGCCTCGAATCCCGGCGCCACGGCGCGCAATGCCAGCGACGTGCGAATGAGGAGCCCTGATCCGATCACCAGCGTCAGCGCGAGCGCCACCTCGAGGACGACCAGCGCCGAGCGAACGCGGTTGCTCCGGCCGCCGCCTGACGAGCCGGTGCCGTCCCTGAGCGTGCCGCTGAGATCCTCACGCGCCGCATGCAGCGCCGGCATCACGCCGAAGAGCAGTCCCGTTCCGATCGAGACGATTGCCGTGAACGCCAACAATCGCCAGTCGAGCTGAACGGCCGCGCCATTCTCGCCGACCCGCGGGAGGCCGGCGGTGTTGATGGAGAGAAGAGAGCGAATGCCGAACAGACCGAGCGCGAGGCCGAGCGCGCCACCGATCAACGACAGCAGTACGCTCTCTGTTATCAACTGTCTAATGATGCGACTCCGCGCCGCGCCCATCGCGGCGCGGATCGCCATCTCGCGTTTGCGGACGGTCGATCGAACCAGGAGCAGGTTCGCGACGTTCGCGCACGCGATCAAGAGAACACCGCTTACCGCGGCAAGAAGCACGACGAGCAACGAACGCGAGTTGCGAACGAACTCCTTCTGAACCGGCTCGACGCTGAAGCTCCCGTTCTTGCCCAGTGCGTTTGGAAACTTCTCGCTGAATGCGCTAGCCGACTGATGGAGCTTTGCCTGGGCCTGCGCCAGCGTCACACCCGGCCTGAGCCGGGCCGCGGAGTTGAAATAGTGGGCGCCGTTGGTCGTATTGGGGTCGATTTGGAAATCGGTCCACACGTCCGGTGGATCGATGAACTCCGACGGATCGAAGTCGCGATTGAGCACGCCGATGACGACGTACGGATCGCCGCTGAGTAAGATCGTCTTGCCGACGATCGCGGGATCGGACGCAAAGCGGCGCGTCCACCACCCGTAGGACAGCACGGCGACGCGGGCACCGTTAGGCCGGTCCTCTTCGGCAGAGAAGGTGCGTCCAAGGACCGTCTTCGCTCCCCAGAGCCGGAAGAACGCCTCGCTCACATTTCCCGAATTGAGCTGCTCTGGCACTTCACTGCCGGTGTAATTGACGGTGACGTTGCGAAACGCCGACGCATTTTGCACGACATCGGTTTGCTGTCGCCAGTGCGCGAACTTGGCCGGCGACGCACCCGGAAACGAGCCGTTTGGCGACGTGTTCATGAACATCACGATGCGATCCGGATCCGGGTAGGGGAACGGTCGCAGCAGGATCGCGTTGACGACGGAGAACACCGCAGTCGTCGCACCGATGCCGAGCGCCAGCGCCGCCACCGCGGCGACGGTGAATGCACGCTGCTGGCGCAGTATCCGCAGCGAGTATTTGAGGTCCTGGACGAATCGCTCCACGCGCGAAATCTCCGAAGAGTGTGGCGAGCCAATGCGGCCAGGTGCCTAACGAAGCCACCAAACCACCTGTCGCTTGCGCTCTATGGTAACCTGTTCGTGGCTCTGGCGGTGTCCAGCCGATATTCGCAATATGTAAAGCCCATGTCATCCTGCGGGAGCGCAGCGACGCTGCTCAGATCTGCACGCCAGCCCGCTGGCTTTCGATCCAGCGTCGATCGGCGAGCACAACCGACGTCTCGATCTGGCGTTCAGGGATCGACCAGTAGGTTCTCAGCAAGTGCTCTTTGTCGTTCTGGGAAACGACGGTGAATCCGTTCCGCCGATAGAAGTCGATCGCCCACGACGCATCGGCCCAGGTGCCGATCAATATCGGCTTGCTCGTGAGCGCTTCGACATGACGAAGGAGCTGCGTGCCCACACCCTTCCGCTGCGTCGTCGGCGCGACGTACGCGTGGCGCACCAGGGCGACGGCTCCCTTGTCCTGAATTCCCATGACGCCTAGCAGGCGACCATTCTCCTCGCCTACCCAGAACACTATCCCGTGCGCGATCTCTTTGGCCAATTCCGCCTTCGGCATGTACGGCTCACGCCACCGGTCGATCGGGATCACACCGCGATATGCCAGCGCCGCCTCGTTGATGACCGCGAGTATCTGCTTCCGATCGGCTTCGTGGCTCTGTCTGATTAGCATCTTTCTATCGTTGCTCCGCGTCAGGACACATCGTCGTTCTACCGCTTTCGCTGCTTGGCGCGCGGCTTCTTCGGGTCGATCCGCTCCTTCCACACCCAGGCGAATCCCTTGAGCTTGTCCTTGACCCGAACCGAGAATGCGAAGTCGCCCGCTGCCTCTTCCGTGTCGGGCAGGGCGAGGGCGATGCGACGGACGTCAGCCTGAGTGGCCATGGGCGAATTGTGTCGTTTGTGAGCGGCAATGACCGTCACTCCTCGATGGTGAACTGAGGTAGGCCGGACCGATCCACCTTATCCTCGCGAAAATCTCCACCAGATCACGAGTGCCACCGTCGCGGGGATCGCGAACACGACGAGGAATATCGGCGCTTCCTCGACGGCCGAATACCCAGCCTTGGCAACACCGACCCACATATTGACGCCCGCGCCGACGAGCCACAGCCCAACGAAGATCAAGGCCGCGCGTGCCAGATGTGGTTGACTCGGTCCTCCGACGAGCCGCGCGACGATCAAGCATACCGCGAGCAGCGCGAAGCCGGCTCCGATCACCTTCAACGTGTGAGACACAGTAATTCGTCCAGTGCGCCTGTTAGCCAGCGTCTGGTCCAGCGACGTACCGTGAGTTAGGCTGCCTCGCACGCCCTGCTAGCCACAACCGAGAGGACAGGCGCCGCGCGGAATACGATTCTCTCGACCATCTTGCTCGCTACGATTGTCGCAACCATGACCGCTCAGGAACCGGGCAACTTCGCCGTCGTCAACGGCCTCAAGATCTATTACGAGACGCACGGACCGAAAGGGAAGGGGCCGCCGCTGGAACATGGGCGAACGGC
>QHUV01000583.1 GCA_003222065.1 Gemmatimonadota bacterium
CAGGAGCTCCTCGACGAAGGCCGCATCGATCGCTTGCACCTGCAACCGGTGAATCGCGGCAAGGGCGCCGCCATTCGCCAAGCGCTCTCCATGAGCACCGGCGACGTCGTCATCGTTCAGGACGCCGACTTGGAGTACGACCCTGCTGACTGGCGGCAGTTGCTCGAGCCCATTGTCGACGGCCGGGCCGATGCGTGCTTCGGCTCGCGGTTCCTCGGTGGGCCGCACCGGGTGCTCTACTTCTGGCACTCGGTGGGCAACAAGCTCTTGACGATGTACTCGAACATGCTGACGAACCTGAATCTCACCGACATGGAGACGTGCTACAAAGCCATGCGAGGGGATTTGGCGCGTGAGGTGATCCTACCGAAACTGACCACGGACCGGTTTGGGTTCGAGCCCGAGGTGACGGCGCGGTTGGCGCAGGCGAAGGCGCGGATCTTCGAGGTGCAGATCAGCTACAGCGGCCGCACCTACGCGGAAGGCAAGAAGATCAACTGGCGCGATGGTATCGCCGCGTTCTGGCATATCACGCGATTCTATTTCGCGCGATGAATCGCATCGTGCGCGCGCTCGCCATTCCGACGCCACGTACGCGTTGGTGGCTCCTTGCCGCGGTGCTGCTGGTACTCGTTGCGATCTCGTCAGGCGTCGGCATTCGCAATGGCTTCACGTACGACGATGTATACGTGATTCGGCAGAATGG
This sequence comes from Gemmatimonadota bacterium, assembly GCA_003222065.1. Taxonomy (GTDB): domain Bacteria; phylum Gemmatimonadota; class Gemmatimonadetes; order Gemmatimonadales; family Gemmatimonadaceae; genus AG2. The sequence continues at coordinate 707 of QHUV01000583.1, forward strand.
CATCGTACACTCGCTCCACGAATGGTGGCGGCTCTTCGCGCGCTCGTACTGGCCACGCACCTACGGCGGCGATGGTTATCGGCCGATCACGATGCTGGCATTCGCAATCGAGTGGGTCGTCGGTGGTGGTTCCCCGGCGATCTTTCACGCCACGAACGTCATTCTGTACGGCGCGGTGACGCTCGCCGTGTTCTGGTTAGCGAGCGCGCTCCTCCCCCTCAGCGCTGCCTGGGTCGTCGCCGCGCTCTTCGCGGTGCAGCCGGTGCACGTCGAAGCAGTAGCGAGCACGGTGGGACAGTCCGAGCTGTGGGTGGCGCTGTTGCTGATTGTCGCCATCGGCGCCTACGTACGGCGGCGCCTAACGGGAAACCTGACCCTGCGGAGCGGCGTCGCGATTTGCGCCTGCTACACCGTCGCGCTGTTCGCGAAAGAACACGCCATCGTGCTTCCAGCGCTCCTCATCGCCGCGGAGGTGCTGATCCTCCGTGACGAACGGCCCTTGGGCAAACGCCTCGTCGCTCTGCGTCCACTCCTGCTCTGCATGACTCTCATTGCCGTGCTCTACCTGGCGGCGCGGTCGGCGGTGAAGGGAGGCGAGATCGCGGGGTTCCAGCCGTTCATCGTGTTTCAGGCCCTCGATCTCAGTTACTGGAATCGCGTGTTGACGATGCTTGGCGTCGTACCCGAGTGGGTGCGGCTGCTGCTCTGGCCCGCACGTCTCTCGACTGAGTACGCGCCGCCATACGTCGACATTGCCCAGGGACCGAGCCTCGTACAACTGCCCGGGCTTCTGCTCCTAGTCGGCATCATCGGGCTCGGCGTCGTGCTCTGGAAGCGGCCCGGCGTCGCTCGCGTCGCCAGCTTCGGCATTGCGTGGCTGTGCATAACGCTGCTGCCGGCGAGCAACTTCGTCGTGCCAGCGGGCATCATCGTCGCCGAGCGAACGCTGTTCCTGCCGAGTCTCGGAGCGCTGCTCGTGCTGGGTGCGACCGTACCGTGGTTGTTCGACCGCATTAGCCGCCTGCGCTCGAATGATGTCAGGGGCGCGATGAGGATTACGGCCGTGGCGGCGCTCGCGAGCATACTAGTCGCCGGTTCGTGGCGCAGTGCCGGGCGCAGCGCTGTATGGCACGACAATGAACGGCTCTTCGCACAGGCGGTCGTCGACGCACCGCAGAGCTACCGCGCGCACTACATGCTCGGCGCGTGGATGTTCGAGACCGGGAGAAAGAAGGAAGGCGAGCATCACTATCGGAGAGCGATCGCGCTCTTTCCATACGATCCGTTCATGTCTTACAACCTCGCCGTGCAGTACCAAATGAGCGGCATGTACGCCGCGGCCGTGCCACTCTATCGCTGGACGTTCGACATCGCGCCTCGCTTCCGGGAGGGAGAGGGGCGTGAGAACCTGGCGCTGTGCCTGACATATCTGAACGAGGTCGCGCCGGCGCGCGAGCAAGCTTTTCTTGCCATGCAGTATGGCGGCGCGCGTCTCAAAGACCTCCGGCGCATCGTACAGTTCAGTGACAGTGTACTCGGCAAAAAGCCTAACGCCGCGATTGGGGCAAAGCGTCCCAGTCATTCGGACGCGGTTCGCCCATCGCTTCATGGCAATCTGCCAGCTGACTCGCAAATCACTGGTGTGTTACGAGTCACCAGGAATTGACGGCGGCGCCTAACGCGATGCGCCACGAAGCGTTAGAAAGTGCATTTGTATGTGGTCCATACGTTGCCTTCAAGAAGGGCGAAATCAAGCGGGGCCTCGGGCTCCCAATTAGTTCATTCTTCCTGGAGAGACACATGCTCCGCAATCGAAAGGGCTTTACGCTCATCGAGCTGCTGATCGTGGTCGTCATCATCGGCATCTTGGCCGCGATCGCGATCCCGAAGTTCGCCAACACGAAGTCGAAGGC
>QHUV01000068.1 GCA_003222065.1 Gemmatimonadota bacterium
GCTGTTCCCACACATCATCATGATCGACTCAATGCATCTCTCCGGCCGCCGCGCGCCCACGCGGTTTGCGGATGACGAGGATCGCGGGTGCGGTGATGATGAAGCTCTTGAGGATGAGCATCCACGAATCATTGTAGCTCAGCATCAGCGCCTGTCCGGTGAGCGCTTGATCGATCGCCGCATACGCGGCCGCTTGCGCCTTCACGTAGGAGTAGCCAAGGGCCATGAAGTGCGACAACGCGGCCTGGAACCGCTCGATGAAGGCTGGATTCGCCGCGTACGTGTTGGCGACGAGATCGGCGCGATGGAGCGCGGTGCGGCTCTGTAAGTATGTCGTGATGATCGCGATCCCGAACGACCCGCCGAGCTGGCGCGACAGGTTGATCAATCCCGACGCCTCTTGCGCCTCGCTCGGTTTGAGATTCGCATAGGCGACGTTATTGATCGGCGTGAACAGAAAGCCGAGCGCGATGCCGCGAATGATGAGCGGATACCGCGCGTCCGCCTCGCCAGCGGCCGTCGTTAGGTGCCCGAGTCGCCACATCGAGTACACGAAGATCGCGATCCCGAGATAAATGAGGACGCGCGCGTCGACGAGCGGTCGCGGTCCGTTGAGCAGACGGCCGCACAGCATCGCCGTGCATGCGGTGGCGATACCGCCCGGCATCAAGGTCAGTCCCGTCTCGGTCGGCGTGAAATGCAGCAGATTCTGGGTGAACAGCGGAAACAGAAAGACACCGCCGTAGAGGCCGAACCCCATCGTGATGAAGAGGAAAATGGAGCCGGCGAGGTCGCGGTTCCTGAGGATCCGGAAATTGACGACGGGATGCTCGTTCTTCGGCGACAACTCCCACCAGAGCATGGCAATGAGCGACACCGCGGCGACGATGCTGAGCCGGATGATCAGCGCGTCATTGAACCAATCCTTCTCGCGGCCTTCCTCGAGCACGTACTGGAGTGAGGCGAGACCGACCGTCAACAAGCTGATGCCCACCCAGTCTACCGGCCCGCTCCGCCGCTTGGCGTGCGGTGAATCGTGCAGAAAGCTCGTGACGAGAAAAACGGCGACGATTCCGATCGGGACGTTGATGAAGAAGCACCAGCTCCAGTGATAATTGTCGGTGATCCAACCGCCGAGCGTTGGCCCGAGTGTCGGAGCGACAATGATCCCCATGATGAAGATGGCCTGCACCAGCCCTTGCTGCTCGCGCGGAAAGATCTGTCGGAGCGTCGCCTGCGCCGTGGAGAGCAGCGCCGCGCCGCCGGCGCCCTGAACGACGCGCCAGAGAATGAGCTCGCCGAGGCTGTTCGACGTGCCGCAGAGAAACGACGCGACGACGAACAGGATGATCGAAAAGGTGAGATAATTCTTACGGCCGAAGGTCGCGGTGAAAAATGCAGTCATCGGCAGCACGACGACATTCGACAGGATGTAGCCGGTGCTCACCCACGCAATCTCCTGAATCGTCGCGCCAAGATTCCCCGCCATTTGCGGCAGCGCGACGTTGATGATCGTCGTGTCGAGCACTTCCATGATCGCGGCCGTAATGAGGCCGAGGAGAATCAGCCAGCGATACTTCTCGACCTCCGAATCCGCTTCCGCCGGCGCGGGCGGTGGGGCCGGAGTTGGTGCGCTGTCGCGTACGGCCTCAGTCGACACGAATGCTCTGCGTGAGAGTGGCTTTGCATTCTAGTCGTTGGCGCAAGGAGTGCGCTCAGGATGACAACTCGTTCACGGCGATTTGTCGCGTCCGACGGTGATGGCGGCATTTGTGCGCGCCTCCTTTACCATTTGCAGCGCTTGCTGCATCTGCGTCCCGGAAAGCACGTCGTACGCGTCCAACTCTGCATTGTGCATATTGGTGCGCAGCTCCTCTAGCGTGCGGTCGATCGCCGGCTCGGAAGGCGACGGGAGATCACCCCGCGATCGCGGCAACGCGGCACGGTCATGCTCGCTGTGTGCCCGCTCGAGCGAATCGAGCTCGCGCATGAGTGGCGTGTTCAGCGAATCGAGACGCCGCTTGATCGTCGCGACTCGGGCGAGCTGCTCAGCAGTGAGTGAGAGATCCTTGGCGTGCGCGATGATGACGTTGACGCCGTTCGCCAAGCGCAATTCCAGCGCCGGGCCGATCTCTTTCATCGCGGGATCGTCGCGACCCGGCGATCGACCGACGCTCATGCTCTGGCCGGGCGGCCGCTGCGCGCCGGCCAGAGTACCCCAGCCGATCGAGAGGAGTACCGCAGCAACGCCGTAGGATCGTCTGACGCGTCTCACGACCATTGGATGTGAGGGAAGAGTTTAGGGCCGAGGACCTTGGGAATCCGATACCCTCGATTCTCAGCCCTGGTTCCTCGACCCTTCGGCAAATTACTCCGCCCGCATGGCAATGATTGGATCCACTCCAGCCGCGCGGCGTGCCGGCAGATAGCTCGCCAGCACGGCCACGGCGAGAAAGACCGTCGCCACGCCGGCGAACGTCAGCGGATCGGCAGGGGCGACGCCGTACAGGAGGGTGGTGATGAGGCGAGTCAACGCGTATGCGCCGATGACGCCGAGCACGATGCCGAACAGCGTGAGCGTCAAGCCCTGGCGGATGACGAGTCGGAGAACGCGGTCGCGCTGCGCGCCGAGGGCGATGCGGATGCCGAGCTCTCGCGTCCGCTGGCTCACCGTATACGAGATGACGCCGTAAATGCCTAACGCGGCGATCACCAGCGCGATGCCGGCGAACGAACCAAGGAGAATTGCGTAGAAACGCGGCTGCGCCACGGACTCGGCGACGGCGTTGCTCATCGTCGTGATCTCGAAGACCGGCAGGTCGGCATCTACTTCCTTGATGGCCGCTCTCGCGCCATTGACGATCAGTACCGAAGACGCCGTCGACCGCACGAGCAAGCTCACGTCGGTGAATGGCGCCTGATAGAAGGGCACATAGATCGTCGACGGCGCTGCCTCGCTGGCGCCAAGCGCCTTCACATCACCGGCGACGCCGACGATCTCGCCTCCCGCGGTTACGGTATCGGTCTTGTTCTCCGAGCGCTGCCGTCCCCAACCGAGCGTGATGCGTTTGCCGATCGGGCTCTCATTCGGAAAGTATTGGCGGACGAACGCCTGACTGACGACCACGACCTGCGGCGCGTTAGGCGCGTCGCTCGTCTGGATGCCGCGTCCGGCGACTATCGGAATACCGAGTGTCGAGAAGAACCCTGGCGTTACGACGCGAACATCGGCGACGGTGCGCTTGTCGGGCGTGCTGGGTGGCCGATCGCTGCGCTCGAACGTGGTCCGCATGCCGTTCTCCGACAGCGGTCGGCCGAACGCCAGCGCCGAACCGTCGACATTTGGCAATGCACGCACGCGGTCCAGCAGCCGGTTGGCGAAGGTGATCGCCTGTTGGTCCCAGGGATACTTCGTGGCGGGAAGCGAGATGCTCATCGTCACCACGTTTTCCGGTCGATAGCCAGGATCCACATTCGTGAGCGCGACAAAGCTGCGCGCGAGCAGCCCGGCGCCTATCAAAAGAATCACGGCGAGCGCCATCTCGGCAACGACAAGCGCGCCGCGGGTGCGTCGCGTTCCGCGCCTGCCGCTCGATCCGCGCGTGCTCTCCTTGAGCATCTGGCCGACGTTCGTGTTCGCCGCGTGCAGAGCGGGGACGAGCCCAAAGAGCAATCCCGTTACAACGGCGACGGCGACGCTGAAGAGCAGCACGCGGCCGTCGATTGCGACGTCGGCGAGGCGCGGCACACCGCGCGGACCGAATGCCTTGACCGCGTCCACCGCCCAGGCGGCGAGCGACGTGCCGACCAGGGCGCCGGCGAGCGAGAGCAACATACTTTCCGTCACCAGCTGGCGGACGAGCCGCTGCTTGCCGGCGCCTAACGCGGTGCGGACGGCGATCTCCGTCTCGCGCGTCGATGCACGCACCAGAAGCAGGTTGGCGACATTGGCGCACGCGATGAGCAGCACGAAGCCGACGCCGCCGAGCATAACGAGCAACGCTGGTCGCACCTTGCCGACGATCGCTTCGTGGAGCGGAATGGCGGTGGCGCTGAAGTGCGTGTTGCTCTGCGGATATTGCAGCTCGAGCCGACGCGCGATCTGTGCGAGCTCCGTCGCGGCGCCTTCGACTGTTGCGCCAGGCGCGAGACGTCCAACGCCGCCGAGAAAGTGCGCGCCGCGGCTCGCGGGAACGGCCTCGTCCGAGGTTGGGATCAGCGGAAGCCAGATGTCCGTCGTCCGCGGAATGTCGAGGTGTGGCGCAACACCGATGACCGTGTAGATCGTCCCGTCGATCGCGATCTCGCGGCCGATGACGCGCGGATCACCGCCGAAGCGCGACCGCCACAACCCCTCGGACAGCACCGCCGTACGCGTAGCGTTTTTCGAGTCCTCGCTCGGCGCAAACGTGCGCCCGAGGATGGGCGAGACGCCAAGTACGGTGAAGAAACTGGCGTTGACGCGTGCGCCCGCCAACCGCAGCGGTTCGCCGTCCGCGCCCGTGAGATTGCGGGTTCCGATGTCGACCGCCGACATCGCCCCTACGAGCTTGCTTTGCGCCCGATAGTCCATGAAATCCTGGTATGACATCAGCGTGCGCTTCCCATCGCGCCCGACGGATGATACCGAGACGACGCGACTCGCATCGCGCAGGGGCAACGGTTCGAGGAGCACGCCGTTCACGATGCTGAAGACGGCCGTCGTCGCGCCGATGGCGAGCGAGAGGGTACCGATGACGATCGCCGTGAAACCCGGCGTTCGCATCAGTTTGCGCGCGGAATAACGGAGGTCGCGGACGAGAATATCCACGGTGGTGTGTAGTTGCTGGTGATTAGTGGTTGCTAGTGACGTGTGGCGAGTGGAACTACCGTGCCGCATTCGCACTCGCGCAACTCCCGAATCGACAACGGTTTGGTTTTCGGCGTGCGCGAGGGGTCGTTCGCTCGTGGGACGAGCGTCCCGAATTCGGACGGAGCTGGGAGCCATGCGCCATCGCTTCGAGCCTGGCCTTCGGCGCGCCGACCTCTAAGGACCATGCTCGCGCGGAGCTGCCTTCTTGACGCAGCGTGAGGCATCGCGGCACGATGGCGCATCGCGCGTAGCTGACTTCTTGACGCAGCGTGAGGGTGTAGACATCATACACCCTGAGGCTGTAGCCGCTCTACATCCACAACTACAATCACCAACCAGATGCCGCTCTCTCGCATCGAGCTTCTCCAAGGCACGCTCGACATGATCGTCCTCCAGAGCTTGCGGTGGGGTCCGCGCCACGGCTATGGCCTGGTCCAAATGATCCGCACCAACTCGCGCGGCGTGCTACAGGTCGACACGGGCTCACTGTACCCCGCCCTCCATCGCCTCGAGCGTGAAGGCTCGATCGACGCGTCGTGGGAAGTGTCCGAGAATCGGCAGCGGGTGCGCGTCTACCGCCTAACGCCATTCGGGCGAAAGCGGCTCGCCGCCGAGCGCTCCCGCTGGGAGCAGCTCTCGGACGCCATCGCCGGCATCTTCACGCCTCCCCTACAGGAGGAGACATGACCAGCTTTTGGCGGAGCCACAAACGCCGCGAGAACGATCTCGACGACGAGATTCGCGCCCATCTCGACATGGCGACGCGCGACCGGATCGCGCGCGGCGAATCCCCGGAGAACGCGGCGCGCGCGGCGCGGCGCGAGTTCGGCGACGTCGTCACGGTGCGCGAGGTGACCGGAGACATGTGGTCCGGCCAATCGTTCGCGCGCATCGCCCAGGACGTACGCTGGGCGGTGCGCAGTCTGCGGCGCGCCCCCGGCTTTACGATCGTCGCCATCCTGACGCTCGCGTTAGGCATCGGCGCGAACACGGCGATCTTCAGCGTCGTCAACGGCGTGCTCCTCGAGCCGCTGCCCTTTCCGCAGTCGCACCAACTCGTCTATATCACGAGCCAGTTCCCGACGCTCGGCTTCGATCAATTCCCGGTGGACGCCGCGGAGTATCTCGAGCTCCGCGAGCGCAACCGTTCGTTTCAGGACGTCGGCGCGTACGTCACCAGCGCGGTGAACATCGGCGCGGAGGGACACCCGGCGCGCGTGACGTCGGCCATCGTGACCGCGAGCCTCTTCCCGACGCTCGGCGTCGCGCCGCGTCTCGGTCGGACATTCACACCCGAAGAGATGCTCCCGAACGCGGCCGCGGTGGCCGTGCTCTCCTCGGAGCTTTGGCAGAGTGCGTTCGCCGGTGATCGCGGCATCATCGGCCGTCAGATCGACGTCGACGGCGCGAAGACGACCGTTGTCGGCATCATGCCGCCCGGATTCGACGTGCACGATCAAAACGTCAAGATCTGGCTCCCGCTGACGCTCGATCCGGCGCAGCGGCAGCAGTTCCGCGGTGGTCACTTCCTGCTTCTCGTTGGGCGTCTAGCGCCTAACCTGACGCTCGCCCGCGCCAAAGCCGAGCTCCAGACCTTGCTCGCGCAGTGGCCGGCGATCGATGGTAACGATCCGAATGCCGGGCCGGGCGCGCCGGGATTCGTCCACACTCCGAACACGACGAAGCATCGACTCCGCTATGACGATCTGCAGAAGGACATGGTCGGCAGCATCGGCACCGCGCTCGTCGTCCTGCAGGCCGCGGTCGCGCTCGTGCTGCTCATTGCTTGCGCGAACATGGCGAACCTCCTGCTCATGCGCGCCGAGACGCGCCACAAGGAGCTGGCGGTTCGCGCGGCGTTAGGCGCTGGCCGTACCCGGCTCATGAGACAGTTTGTCGCCGAGAGCCTCGTCCTTTCAGTCACTGGCGCCGCCGCCGGTCTCGCCCTTGCCTATTGGGGGCTGCACGCGCTCGTCGCCGCGAACGCGGGCAGCATTCCACGCGCGGCCTCGGTGACGCTCGATGCGCCCGTCCTCGTCTTCACGCTTGTGCTCGCGATTGGAACGGGCCTCCTGTTCAGTCTCGCGCCCCTGCTCCATCTGAGCGCGAACAGCATCGGCCTCGCGTTGCGCGACGCCGGCAGCCGCACGACCGCCGGCGCCGCGCGCAATCGCGTGCGCCGCGGCCTCGTGATCGCCGAGATGGCGTTCGCGGTGATGTTGGTCGTCGGCGCCGGCCTGTTGTTGCGCAGCTTTTGGAATCTCATGCGCGTCGACTCGGGCTTCGACCGGGCCAAGCTGACGACGTTCGGCGTCGTCTTGCCCGCGTCGACCTACCGCGACAGCACGCGCCGCGTCGCATTCTTCAACAACCTCACGAGCCAGCTCGCGGCGGTGCCGGGTGTAAGGTCTGTCGCGGCGATGAGCGGGTTACCGCCGCTGCGTCAAGTGAACGCCAATGACACAGGCATCGAGGGCTTCGTGCCGACGCCTAACGGTCCGGCCCAGAACGTCGACTATTACCAATACGTCACTCCGAACTACGTGCAAACGATGGGAATTCCGGTCGTCGCCGGGCGCGCCTTCGGGCCGAGCGACGGACCACTCTCGACGCCAGTCGCGATGATCAATCAGACAATGGCGAAGGTGTTTTACGGGAAGTCGGACCCGATTGGGCGTCGCGTCCAACCAGGCGGAAGCAAGACCTGGTTCACGATCATAGGTGTGCTCAAGGACGTGAAACAGGGTGGCGTCGATTCACGAACCGGCACGGAGCTGTACTTCGACTACGAGCAAACGCCCGCGTCGCTAGGCTTCGCACCGCGCAACATGAACGTCATCATTCGCTCGTCGCTCGAGCCGGCAACGATTGCGGGCACCGTACGGCGCACGGTGGGCGCGCTCGACCCGACACTGCCGATCGTCCAGTTCCGCAGCATGGACGAGGTCTTTTCCGATTCGGTGAGCCGGCCGCGATTCCTCGCGCAGCTGTTAGGCATCTTCGCCGCCGTCGCCCTCGCGCTGGCCGCGATCGGCACCTACGGCGTGCTCGCCTACTCCGTAGCCGTCCGGCGCCGCGAGCTCGGCATTCGTATGGCCCTCGGCTCGAGCCAGAAGGGGCTGTTGCAGCTCGTGCTCGGGCAGGGCATGGGACTCGCCGCGCTCGGGCTCATTGCCGGACTGTTAGGTGCGCTCGCGGTGACGCGACTTGCGTCGTCCCTGCTCTTCGGCGTGAAGCCAGCGGATCCGCTGACGTTCGGAGGAGTCGCGCTCTTCATGCTGCTCGTCGCCTTCCTCGCCTGCCTCGTGCCGGCGCGTCGCGCGACCCACGTCGATCCCCTCGTTGCCCTCCGGGCCGAGTAGCGGGGAGCTCGGAGCCGTGACATATTAAGAAATCTTAATCACTGCTCGGAGCCCGTCGCTCTCCGTGACGCCGAACCCGATCGATAGGGTTCTTTCGACGTTCCCGTCATCCGACGCCAGGCCGATCCGCCACCACGGGTGCGCGGGTCGTCGTCGTCGTCCCGCCCAATCACGTTCCCGCTCTCAGGAGCCGGTGAAGATGCCCCTGCCTCGATCTAGAGAACGATCAATCATAGTCGCGCTCGCCATGCTGGCACTGATGCCGGCGATCGCCTTAGCGCAGACCACAGCCATCTCCGGCCGAGTCACGGCCGAGGGAAGCGGCGAGCCGCTCCCTGAGACTCGCGTCATCGTCATCGGCACCACGCTGTTCGCGTCGACGAACGGGACCGGCCAGTACACCATCCGCGGCGTGCCCGCGGGAACGTTCGACATTCGTGTTCTGCGCGTTGGATACGCGGAACAGAAGAAGCCGATTACGGTGAGCGCCGGCCAGACGAGCGTGCTCGATTTCGTGATGACGCCGGTTGTCGTGAAGCTGCAGGAAGTCGTCACGACAGCGACGGGCGAGCAGCGTCGGGTCGAGCTGGGCAATAACGTGGCGAACGTCGACGCGGCAACCCGCGTGCAAACGGCGCCCGTTACCGACGTGGCGAGCCTGCTTGTCGGGCAGGCGGCGGGCGTGCAGGTGATGCCCGGCAACACGACCGGGACCGGCGCACGCATTCGCATCCGCGGTACCAACTCGCTTTCTCTCGTCAACGATCCGATCTACATCATCGACGGCGTGCGGATGACGAGCCCCAACGGCTCACAGAGTGGGAACATCTTCACCGGCGGCGCGATTCAGAGTCGCGCGCAGGACCTCAATCCGGACGAGATCGAGAACATCGAGATCGTGAAGGGGCCGTCGGCCGCGACACTCTATGGGACCGACGCTGCTAATGGCGTCATCGTCATCACGACCAAGCGCGGCCGCGCCGGCGCTACCAGATACAACGTCTTCGGCGAAGCGGGGGCGATCCACGATTACAACACGTGGCCGACCGCGTACACGCTGCTCGGACATACGGCAGCCGCGCCGGCGACCGCAATCCGGTGTACGCTGTCGACGGCTTCGGCGGGGACCTGCATCCCGGACAGCCTGGCCAAGTTCAACTTGTTCGAGAATCCGAACACCACGCCCCTCGGAACCGGTTCGCGGAAGAGCGCCGGGCTTCAGGCCTCGGGCGGCAGCGACATCGTTCGATTCTTCACGTCTGGCGAGTACGAGGACGAGATTGGCGTCCTGAAGATTCCCAACTTCGACATTCAGCGCCTCGACACGACGGGCGTCAATGCCCTCCAGGAATGGCGGCAGCCTAACGAGCTGACGCGCTCGACGATGCGCGCCAACCTCAACGCGACGCCGTCGCCGAAGCTCGACCTCGCCGTGTCGACAGGCTTCATCCATCTGATGACCCGCCTGCCGCAGAGCGACAACAACGCGCTTGGCCTTCTCTCCAATGGCTTTGGCGGGCCCGGATTCGAGGGGCCCGGACCCGGCTACGTGGGAATCAGCACGCTTGGCTACGCCCTGCACGGCTATCGCGCATCGACACCGGCCGAGAGCTTTCAGGACGTCTCGACGCAAATGATCAATCGCTTCATCGGATCCGCCAATGGCAACTGGCGCCCAACGAGCTGGATGCTGAACCGCGCGAACATCGGCGTCGACTACACGTCGCGGATCGACCAGCAACTCTGCCGTCGGGGCACCTGCGCCGACGTCGGCACGACGCGCCAAGGGTTCGTCGAGGACGATCGTGCTGGATTGCGCAACTTCACGATGGACCTGGGGAGTACGCTCACCTTCCAGCCGCGCGAGTGGTTCAACTCGAAGACAACGGTCGGCGCGCAATACGTAAATTTTCAACTCGACCGCAACGGCTCAGGCGGCTCGAACCTGACGCCGGGCACGCAGACGGCGAATGGCGCCGCAGTGGTGTTCGCGGACGCGTCCACCGACGTCTCGAAAACGCTCGGCTACTTTGTCGAGGAGCAAGGCGCCTTTCGCGACCGGCTCTTCCTCACCGCCGCGGTGCGCACGGACCAGAACAGCGCGTTCGGCACGAACTTCCAGCGCGTTTACTATCCGAAGTTCAGCCTTTCGTGGCTCATCTCCGACGAGAGCTTCTTCCCGCGTCCGTCGTGGCTGTCGCAACTCCGGCTGCGCAGCGCGTACGGCGCGTCCGGCGTCCAACCTGGACCTGACGACGCCTTGCGCTTTTTCTCGCCGCAAACGGTGAACGCTGTCGCGGCGGCCGGTGGCAATGCGCAGGATCTGCCGGGGGTACAGTTCACGACGATCGGCAATGCCAATCTCCGTCCGGAGCGCGCCACCGAATACGAAGGCGGCTTCGACGCGGGCGTGTTGGACAATCGCGCCCATCTCGAGATCACGTATTACAGCAAGCTCACCCACGATGCGCTCGTGAGTCTCGTGCTGCCGCCGAGCCTTGGCGCAGGCGCCACGAGTCAGCGCACCAACCTCGGCTCCGTAAAGAATGATGGTCTCGAGGCGATGATCAACGCGCAATTACTGTCGCGGCGCGCGTTAGGCTGGGACGTCACGCTGTCCTCGTCCAGCAATCGCAACAAGCTTGTGAGTCTTGGCCTCGACGCGACCGGAAAACCCATCCCGCCGGTCATCGGAGCGACGATCCGGCAGCAGCCAGGGTATCCGCTCAACGGCTGGTGGCAGCAACGGATTCTTTCGTGGAACGACGCGAACAACGATGGGATCATCACCGCGAACGAGATCAGAGTCGCCGATTCACCGGATTTCATCGCGTACTCTATTCCAAAGATCGAAGCGAGTCTCACGAACGGCTTCGACCTGCTGAATCGAAGCCTTCGCGTCCAGGCGCTCTTCGACTACAAAGGCGGCTACAAGCAGCTGAACGGAACGGACCGCATTCGTTGCCAGAGCCGAAATAATTGCCGCGAGCTGAGCGACAAGTCGGCGCCCTTCTGGAGGCAGGCGCGCAACGTTGCGCTCCGCGATGATCCCTCGCACACGCAGGTCGGCTTCATGGAGGACGCGTCGTTCGTGCGCTTCCGCGAGCTCTCGTTGTCGTACACGCTCCCCGAGCGTCTCTCGGCGCGGTACCTCGCGTCGAAGGGAGCGACGGCGACGTTCGCCGTACGCAACCTTCACAAGTGGACGAACTACACCGGCATCGACCCCGAGGCCAACGCGGACGCCGGTTCGACGGCGAACGTCGCATCGGATTTTCAAACCATTCCGCCACCGACCTACTTCATTTTCCGCCTCAATCTCGCTTTTTGAGGGATATTCTCCGATGAATTCATATATGCTCAACTTTCGCCGCGCCGCTGTGTTCCTCGCCGCTGGCGTGGTGCTCGGCGCCTGCAACGCCAACGACCAGCTGCTCAAGGCCACTGACCCAGATATCATCAACCCGGCTGATCTCAACAGTCCGGACGGCGCCGAAGCGTTGCGTGTCGGCGCACTCGGGCGATTGAAGCACGCGACGGTCGGGGACCCGAACGTCAACGAGGGTCCTTGGCTCATGGATGGACTGCTCGTCGACGAGTACCGCTCTGGCGACACCTTCATTCAGCGCGACGAGACCGACCAGCGCAATATCCAGGTTTCGAACTCGTTCATCTCCGGCGATTATCGCTTCATCAACCGGGCCCGCGTCGCCGCCGTGCAGGCGATCGCGATGCTGCGGAAGTACCCGAACCCGAAGGCAACCCTTGCCGCAGTCGGGCAGATGTTCTTCGTCAAGGGATTCGCCGAGCTCCAGTCGGCACTGGATTTCTGCAACGGGCAGCCCTTCGCGATCGTCGACCTGACGACGGGGAACTCCACCGTCGGCGATCCGATCAGCGTCATCGATGCATTCAAGCTCGCCGCGGCGTCGTTCGATTCCGCGATCGCGAATGACAAGCTGCCGACGGGCGCGGTCGACAACTCGGTGCTGTTTGCGGCCCAGATCGGGAAGGGGCGAGCACTGCTCGGTATTGGTGGTCAGAGCGCCGCGGCCGCCGCAGCTGTCGCCGGCGTGCCGACGAGCTACAGCTTCAACGAGACGTGGAGCGCGGGCAAGGAGGACAATCAGATCTGGGCGCTGAACATCAGCGCACGCCGCTTGGCGGTGCAGGATTCCGTCGACGAGCTCGGAACGGTGGTCAACGCGCTTCCGTTCGTCTCGGCCAAGGATCCGCGCGTGCCGACGTCGAAGCCCGTGAAGTTTTCCTTTGACGGCGTGACGCTATACGCGGCGCAAGGCGTATGGCCTCTGCGCGACACGCCGGTGTCGGTGGTCAACGGCATCGACGCCCGGCTCATCGAGGCCGAGGCGGCGTATCAGAGCGGGAACTACGGCACGCCGGTCACCGGCACGCTGGCGATCCTCAACGCGCTCCGCGCCGCGCCGCAGACGTTAGGCGCGGTGACGACGCCGGCCATGACGGCGCTGACGGATCCGGGGACCGACCCGGCGCGTCTCGCGCAGTTCTTTCGCGAGAAAGCGTTCTGGACATTCGGACGCGGTCAACGGTTAGGCGATCTGCGTCGGCTCATCCGCCAGTACAGTTTGCCGGCGGCGCGGGTCTTCCCGGGGGAGAATGGCCAATGGTTCAAGAGCGGGAACTACGGCCACGACGTCAACTTCCCTGTCCCGCAGACGGAGCTCAACAACCCGAACTTCCACGGCTGCACGGACCGGGCAGCGTAGAGCGTAGAGCGCACGAATAAGGAAGCCCGGCACGCCGCAGCGTGCCGGGCTCTTTTCGAACTAACGCTCAACGCACAACGCTCTCGCTACCACTCCCACTGACTCAGCGTGAACGGCTTCGGTGACGCTTGCCAGCCGAACGCGCTGCTCTGCAGCATGTTCGAGAGCGTTCGCGTCGCGCGCGGGTTGTGCTCGCCGTAGATCACCATCGATTGCGCCGTGTAGCCCATGCCGCGCCCATTCTGTAGCGCGCGCGCGGGCACGTGAAAGCAGCCGCCGAGCGCGGCCGCCGTGGCCGCGGCGATGAGAATCTTTGCAAAGCCCAATGCTCGATGATCACGCATCTCGACCTCCGCGTTTGGAATTGTATACAAAATGTCTGGGCATTTCCCGTTCCGCAAGGAACGGCTGCCCGCGCTAACTTGTGCGTCCAATGCCCGACATCGCTTTTCATGATCGACCGCGATTCCCTCGCGGATTTCGTTGCGCGAGCCGTCTCATCGGACTCAAAAGTGACGGAAAGGATCTCGCACTCTTCGTCAGCGATGTGGACGCCGCGGCGGCGGCAGTGTAGGTCCTCGTCAGTTCGACGGGCGTCATCGGCGTGCGTCTCCCGATCGAAAAGATCGAGCGCGGGTTGCGCGGGATTGCCGCGGAGCTGCAGGACGATCCGCTCATTGGCGCCGCCGGGATCATGACGACGGACAGCCATCCGAAGGCGCTCTCCGCCTCGGTAAACGGCGCTACGATCACCTGGGTGGCGAAGGGTTCAGGCATGATCGCGCCGACCATGGCGACGATGCTCGCCTACGTCTTTACCGACGCGCGGTTCGAGCCTCGAGCCCTGGATCGCATGCTACGCCGCGCGGTCCATGGCTCGTTCAACATGCTCTCCGTCGACACCGACACCAGCACCTCCGATACCTGCGCCATCCTCGCCAACGGACATGCCGGAGACGTCGCGGAACGCGCCTTTGAGGAAACACTAAACGCCGGCTGCGTGCGCATGACGGAGATTCTGGCGCGCGACGGTGAAGGCGCGACGCATCTGCTGCGGGCGACGGTGCGCGCCGCCGCGACGGATGACGACGCCCGGAAAGTGGCGAAGTCGCTCGTCGACTCACCCCTCGTGAAGACAATGGTGCATGGCGCCGATCCGAACGTCGGCCGGCTCCTGATGGCGGTCGGCAAGTGCTTCGACTGCACCATTCGACCAGAGACAACCGATGCATGGATCAACGGCCACCAAGTCGTGCGCGCTGGCGCGCATCTCGAATTCGACGACGCCACCGTGCGCGAGGCTTTGCGCACCGAAGTCGTGGATCTCGAGGTCTCCCTTGGCGTCGGCAACGCCGAGGCGCGCGCGTATGGCTGTGACCTAACGAAGGGCTATATTGACGAGAACGCGGCGTACTACTCGAGCTGACGTTTGTCATGATGCGCTCCTCGGGGGGACATTCACCGGACTCGTTATGCGCACTCACATCGTAGCTCTGCTGATCGCCCTGACCGGGTCGATTGCTGCGGCGCAGGGGCCGGCCCTCGTCGTCCTCAACAAGGCCGAGGCCTCGGCATCGATCATCTCGCTCGCGGACGGACGCACGATCGCGACTATGCCCGTCGGCGACGGACCACACGAGATAGCCATTTCACCGGATGGGCAGTGGGCCGTCGCCGCTAACTATGGTGGACGGACGCCGGGGAATTCGCTCACCGTGCTGGATCTCCGCACTCGCCGCGCGGTCCGCGCGATCGACCTCGGTACGTATACGCGCCCGCATGGCATCGCCTGGTTGCCGGACGGAAAGCGCGTCGTTGTCACGTCCGAGCAGGCAGGCGCCGTCGTCATCGTCGACGTGCCTAACGGTCGAGTGGACCATGCTATCGCGACCGGACAACCCGGCCATCTGCTCACCCTCGCCAAGGATGGACGTCAGGTCTGGACGGCCAACATCGCAACCGGCAGCGTGTCGCTGGTGGACCTCGACCACGGTAAAGTCGTCAAGACCGTCGTCACCGGACGCGGGCCAGAGGGGAACGACGTATCCCCGAATGGACGGGAGCTCTGGGCCGCCGATCGCACCTTGAACCGCGTCACTGTGCTCGATGCCAACACCCTGGATTCGCTCGCGAGCATTCCGACTGGGGAGTTCCCGAACCGCGTCCACTTCACCCCCGACGGGCGTTGGGTGCTCGTGTCCAACATTCGCTCCGGCACAGTCGACGTGATCGACGCGGCGGCACGACGCGCGGTCGACCACATCACGTTTGCCTTCGACTCCACCCAAGCGAATCAGACGATGCTCGGCACCA
>QHUV01000584.1 GCA_003222065.1 Gemmatimonadota bacterium
AGCGGGCCGTAACGCTCATTCGCGCCGAGCTGCAAGAGCGACTCACGCTGCTTCGCGAACAGGGCAAGCTGCTCGAGGCGCAGCGTCTCGAGTCACGAACGAACTTCGACATCGAGATGATGCTCGAGATCGGGACGTGCGCGGGAATCGAGAACTACTCTCGTCATCTTTCCGGGCGAGCGGCTGGCGAGCGGCCGGCGTGTCTCTTCGATTACTTCCCGGAGGATTTTCTCGTCGTCGTCGACGAGTCCCACGTCACGCTGCCGCAGATCGCCGGCATGTTCAACGGCGACCGCGCCCGCAAGCTCACGCTTGTCGAATACGGGTTCCGTCTCCCGAGCGCGCTGGACAACCGGCCGCTGATGTTCGATGAGTTCCTCGCGCTCACGCCGCGCGCCGTTTTTGTCTCGGCCACGCCTGCCGAGCTGGAGCTCCAGTTGTCGGATGGTGTCGTCGTCGAGCAGATCATTAGACCGACCGGCCTCATTGATCCAGAGATCGAGGTTCGCCCTGTGCGAGGCCAGGTTGATGATTTGCTCAACGAGATCCGCATTCGCGAACGACGGGGTGAGCGCGTACTCGTCACGACGCTCACAAAGCGGATGGCGGAGGACTTATCGGATTATCTCCAGCAGGTCGGCGTGCGCGTGCGGTACATGCACTCTGACATCGACGCCATCGAGCGGATGGAAATCATACGAGGTTTGCGCCTGGGCGAGTTCGACGTACTTGTCGGAATCAATCTGTTACGCGAGGGTCTCGATCTTCCGGAAGTCTCGCTCGTCGCCATTCTCGATGCGGACCAGGAAGGTTTCCTGCGCAGCGATCGATCGCTGATTCAGACCGTGGGCCGGGCGGCGCGCAATGTCCATGGCCGCGCGATCTTCTACGCCGATCGAATCACCGGCTCGATGCAGAGATGCATCGAGGAGACGGCGCGACGGCGCGAGATGCAAGTCGAACACAATCGCCTGAATGGGATCACGCCGACGACGGTGACGAAAAGCGTTGATCAGGTTCGATTCAGCACGCGCGTTGCCGATGCTCGCACGACCGAGCGCCAGGACCGGCGGGTCGCCGAGCCGTCGCGCGGGTATGCGGTGATGGATACCGAGACGCTCCAGCGAATGCTCGAGGAGCAGATGCGCGAGGCGGCGGCGGCGATGGACTTCGAGCTCGCCGCACAGCTCCGCGATCAGCTATTCGAGCTTCGCGCCCGCGGATCCGCGCCGGCGACCAAGCCGCAACCAGCCGTGAGTGGATCGCGCGGCGGCCGCTAACGCGCCTTCCGACAGATGGCAGGCCACCCGCCGCCGATTCCGCCCTTGGCAGCGCGAGGTCATCTCGCTGTCACGGAGGAAGAGCTTACCGCTTGGGGCGAGCGGTTTGGCCGCGCGGTACGTCCGCCGCTCCTCGTGACTCTCAGTGGTGACCTCGGCGCCGGCAAGACGACCTTGGTGCGGGCGATCTGTCGTGGCTATGGCGTGCCTAACGATGTAACGAGCCCGACGTTCACGCTCGTGCACGAGTACGCCGGTGTGCGGTCCGTCGTTTACCACCTCGATCTGTATCGCCTCCGCGGGCCAGAGGAGCTGGCAAACTTGGGTTGGGAGGACATCCTCGACGCGGAAGCCCTGGTGCTCATCGAGTGGCCGGAGCACGCTGGAGTTCTCTTGCCACTGGATCACGTGCCGATACTGCTGCAGCATCTACCCGGTGATCCGACCAGGCGCCTGCTGTACGCCGGCGGCCATGTCGGCGAGGGCAAGTTTGGAGGCCACGCGTGATTACCATCGCTCTCGATGCGTCGACGTATACAGGAACCGCTGCGGTGTTGAAAGAAGGACGCGTCGCGGCCGCGTGCGAGGCGACGATGAGGGGGCGCGATGCGGAGGCGCTCATGCCCGCCATCGCGGCGGTGATGCGGCGTGCGGCTGTTCACCCTCAGGAGCTCTCCCAGGTGATTTGCGGCGCGGGCCCCGGCAGCTTCACGAGTTTGCGCATAGCCGCATCGATTGCGAAGGGATTGGCGCTCGGTATCGGCTGTCCGCTCTTCACGGTTTCATCGCTCGCGCTGCTCGCGGCGGGGAGGGGAGCCAGTTCCGCGGGCCGCTATCTCGCCGTTCTCGACGCGCTCCGTGGAGAAGCGTACGTT
>QHUV01000585.1 GCA_003222065.1 Gemmatimonadota bacterium
CAGAAACTCGGCAACATCGACTTCGGTAGCCCGACCTCCAAGTATTTTCGCGATAGCATTCAGGCGCCCTTTTTTGCTTTTTATCTGAAGGACAGGGGCGCGCTGCGCCAGCCGGAGGCGATCACCTTCGAGGGCGGCGCGAACCAGTGGCGGCACTACGACAGCTGGCCGCCGAAGATGAACGTCACGGCGCGCTCGCTTTTCTTCCAGGACAACGGCCGCCTTTCGTTCGAGCCACCAGCAACGTCTCCGGCGGCGTCGACGGCGTTCGACTCTTACGTGAGCGACCCGGCGCATCCGGTGCCCTATCGGCAGCGCCCGATCCAGGCGACGTACGATGAGCGCGGCTCGGGATGGTATACCTGGCTCACCGAGGATCAGCGTTTCGTCGACGGTCGTCCCGACGTGCTCACCTGGCAAACCGAACCGTTGACGCAAGAGGTGACGATCGCGGGGGACGTGATCGCCGATATCTTCGCCGCGACAACGGGGAGCGACGCCGATTGGATCGTGAAGCTGATCGACGTCTATCCGCAGGACGTACCTAACGACGCGAAGATGGGTGGGTACGAGTTCATGGTGTCGAACGAGGTGCTCCGTGGCCGCTTCCGCAAGAGCTACGAGCATCCGGAGCCGATCACGCCCAATCAAACGACCGAATTCAAGTACAGCTTGCACGGACAGAGCTATCGCTTCCAGAAGGGGCATCGCATCATGGTGCAGGTCCAGAGCACCTGGTTCCCGATCATCGACCGGAATCCGCAGACGTATGTCGCCAACATCTTCGAGGCAAAGGCGTCCGACTATCGGCCCGCAACGGTGAAGGTCTATCGCTCCGCACAGGCCGCGTCACACGTCGTACTGCCAGTGGTGAGCGACGTTCGGCCAGTACCGTAGGCGTCGAGCGCCGCAGCCTCATCGAGAAAACTCCTTTAGAGCAAACCGCGAGGATCGGATATGATGACGTTCGAGCAGTGGAAAGAAGGCACGGAGCGCGGATTCTTCACTCCCCGCAGCTCGGCGCTGAAGGCGATCGACGGCGCGTTCGAGAAGTGGCAGAAAAACAAGACGACGCCGAACCTCGTCGACTTCTCGACTTCGGTGAAGACGTGGATCACCCTCAAGGGTGACAAGTGGCGCACGAGCACGCGCAACAGCACGGGCACCGTCGAGCGTCTCGTTACCGATCTGGCGTCAAACCCCATCGTCGGCCGAGAGTTCGCGCCACTGCTCGGCGCGAAAACAGTCGACAGCAGCGTCGGCATCGCCAAGATCGTCAGTCAGAAAGACGCCGACGGCAACTGGCACAAGGTTTTTCTGCAGAGCGAGGAGAACTCGTGCGGAGCCGCGTGCATTCGCAACGTCGCCAACATCGTGCATAACGACGACATCGGAGAGGCCGGAATGCGCGCTGTGATCGAGGCCGCCGAGGAGGGCGTCGGCTACGCCGGCAGTCTCGGCAAGGGCGGCGTTGTGGCCGAATCGGGCGCGCACGATTGGGGTCCGGGTGGCGAAGGTACCTGGCTCGTACCGGAAGGACTGAATTCGCTGCGCCCCGCGATTTCGAGCGTCCATACGTCACTCGCTTCGACGTTGCTCACGACAACGCGAAAGCTGCCCGCGATCGGGGTCGTCGAGTGGGTCGGCGGTGGCATGCACTACGTCATCGTCGCCGGGCCCCTACAGAAGACGAAGGACGCCTACCTCGTCATCGATCCATGGTACGGGGTGCAGAAGGTGGACGTCGTGGGCGGCCAGCTCGCCCAATACAAGCCGGTGGATCAGCTCGATCATCTCAAGGATACGGCCGATTGGTATCCGTGGGTGTGCAAGGTGGTATGAGGGCTCTCAGGATAAGAATAGTCCGTCAGCAAACTGCTCCGCCGCGTTAGGCGCGTGGAGCAAGAACAGCGAGGGCTCGATGAGCTCGAGCTCGAGGAGCAGGTAGTCGCCAGCCGTCGTCGGGGCGAGGTCGACGCGAGAATAGAGCAAGTCGTTAGGCTGGACGCCACTGAGGGCGGCGGCCGCCTCGAGGACTCGCTCGGCGCAGCGCCGCGCCGCGGTAGGTGCCTCCGCCGGCGCGGACTTGGGCATCGGGTGGCCATCGACCAGCGCCGAGCGGCGACGGACGGCGTGCGTGAACCGGCCACGCGCGAAGAGCAGCGACAGTTCTCCGTGCTCGGCGAGCGTCGCGAGATGCGGCTGCACCATCACGTCGCGCGTCGCGCCTAGTCGATCGAGGTGCGCCTGAGCGTCTGACCGCTCGTCCGCGGCGAAGCGACGCGTTTCGTGCGCCGAGGCTGACACGGCCGGCTTCACGACGATATCGCTCCAGCCGTGCGCGCGAGCCACGTCGCTCACGTCGACGCCCTCGCCCGCCTCGGCGAAGATAGTGTCGATCACCGGAATGCCGCGCCGCGCGATGTCGGCAAGGTACCGCTTGTGGGAGTTCCAACGCACGACGCGCGCGTCGTTATGCA
>QHUV01000586.1 GCA_003222065.1 Gemmatimonadota bacterium
GGGGGCAACAAAGTTCGGAAGCTCTGCCTCGTAGCCGCGGAGGCGCGTGCCTGCGGCGCCGATACGTTGATCACAGTCGGCGGTGTGCAGTCGAATCACATGCGGGCGACGGCGTCGGCCGCGACGCGACTCGGCATGCGATGTGTCCTCGTCGCGAACGGCACCCGCCCTGAGCCGCCGCGCGCCAACGCATTGCTCGATGCCCTCCTTGGCGCCGAGCTGCATTATGTGTCGTCCCGTGACGAGCGCGCGCCGACGATGCAAGCCCTCGCCGCGCGGATGCGCAGCGAGGGTCGCAGCCCTTATGAGGTACCGCTGGGTGCATCGACGCCGCTCGGCGCCGCCGCATTCGCGCTTGCCGTCGGCGAGCTACTCGCCCAGCTGCCCCGCGGCGTCGTGCCCGACGTCATTGTGCACGCATCCTCGTCAGGCGGCACCCAGGCCGGACTCACCGCTGGATGCGCGCTTCATGGATTGCCGACACGAGTCATCGGAATCAGCGCCGACGACCCCGCGTCGTCCATCGAGACGGTTGTGCGAGGTATCATCTCGGGACTCGGCGCGATGATCGGCGTGGATGGCGACACACTAGCCCGCGGCGTGCAGGTCACCGTCGACGATAGCTTCGTCGGCGAAGGCTACACCGTGCCCACCGCTGCGTCGCGCGAAGCACAATCGCTCGCCGCGCGTACTGAGGCGCTGTTCGTCGATCACACCTACACCGCCAAGGCGCTGGCGGCGTTGATCGCATACGTGCGCGACGGCCAGTTCCGTGCCGCAGACACGATCGTCTTCTGGCATACAGGCGGTCAAGTCGGATTGTTCACGTAACTCACCGGCGGTTGCGCAAGGGAGTTGTGAACATGACGGCCAACCCACATCTTTTCACTCGACGCGGGGAACCGTCCGCCGTCATTGTCGCACGTCTCGACGAGAGGAATCGAATTGGCCGAGTTGGCGTTTCGCGATGGGATCATGGACCGCATTCGAATGCGGGAGTCGCGCTTCGACGAGCGCGCCTATCTCTTCGTGCTCACCGCCCTCGAGTTCTCTCAGCAGCGATTGCCCGAACGGCGACACATCAACGGCCGCGAGTTGGCGCTGGCGTGTCGAGATCTGGCGCTCGATCATTACGGTGTGCTCGCGCGGCTCGTCCTCGAGCATTGGGGCGTGCGCAGCACCGCGGATCTCGGCGACGTGGTGTTCACACTCGTCGAGCTCGAGCTGCTCATGAGTCAACCGACCGACACGCGCGAGGAGTTCATCGGCGTCTACGACTTCGAGGAGTCGTTCGAACGCGCATATCCATGGTGTGGGGCGCAGCCCGTTTAGCAGGCTGACGACAGGCGACGAACCACATTGTCGCCGTGGGACGGGGAGGGCGAATGGAGAAGGCGACCGAGCTGCCGAGCTGTCGGAAATGCAAGGAAGGACTCTTACTCCCGCTCAGCGACTACGGTCGCGACGGCGCACCGATCACGTACAAAGCGTGGGCGTGCAGCAATCCCGACTGCGGCTTTAACGTGCGCATCGACAACGGTGAGTTGAGCTACGGACGCACGATCGGGACGTCGCACAAATAACGACCAGCTGCCGCGCGGATTGCCTCACGAGCGTCCGCGTGTGCTCGTCGTGACCAGCGAGCAGTCAGCGGCGCGTGACGCGGCGGCGATTGGCGGCGGCATTCCATCGCGCGCGTTGATGCAGCGTGCCGGAGCGGCCGCGGCGTCCGAGCTCGCGCTTCGACTGCACCGCCGCCTCGGCGGCGGGGTACGTGTGTTCGCGGGGCCTGGCAACAATGGTGGCGACGCCTGGGTTCTCGCACGCGCGCTGGCTGCCACCGGTGTTGCCGTCCGCGTCGTCGAGAGCGTTGCCGCCAAGACTGCCGATGCGATGGCGGAGCGAGCGCTCGCGTTGCCATTCGTACAGACCGACGATGCGGGGGGCGGCGAGACAATCGTCGTCGACGGCCTGCTCGGCACCGGCTCGTCTGGGGAGCCGAGAGCTGCGATCGCCGACGCCGTGGCGGCGATCGAAGCGGCGCGCCGAGGGGGCGCCTTCGTCGTCGCGCTCGATCTCCCAACCGGCGTCGATGCGACGACAGGCAACGCCCGCGGCGCGGTCATCTCCGATCTCACGGTCACCTTCGGCACGGTGAAGCGCGGTCATCTCATCGCTCGTCAGGCATGCGGCGAGATCGTCGTGCTCGATATCGGGCTTGGCGCATATGTCTCACGCGACGACGGCGCACCGGAGATCATCGATGAGCGGTGGGTCGCGACCCATATTCCGCCCATCTCCGCTGACGCGCACAAGGGCACGCGCAAGAAACTCGCGATCGTCGGCGGCGCCCGACGGCGTCGTCATCGGACCCGGACTTGGCCGCACCGCCGAATCGCGAGCCCTCGTCGATCGCGTTCTCGCGCGCTTTCGGGGTCCCGTAGTTCTCGATGCGGATGCTCTCAACGTTTTCGACGGCGACATTGATTCGCTTCGTGAAGCGCTTGGCGACCGTCGGGCACTCCTCACGCCGCATCCGGCGGAATTCTCGCGTCTCGCCGGAACAGATGTTGAGAGTGTGCTCAACCGCCGATTTGAAATCGGTGCCGAGCTCGCGAAACGCGTCGGCGCGACAGTGCTGCTCAAGGGCGTGCCGACGGTCGTCTCGTCGCCGAACGGCGATAGTCTCGTGAGCGCTGCCGGAACTCCAGTACTCGCGGCCGCCGGCAGTGGCGATGTTCTTTCGGGGATTGCCGGCACTCTGCTGGCCCAAACGAATGACTCGCTCGTCGCTGGCGCAGTCGGCGCCTGGATCCACGGCCGCTCCTCCGAGTTAGCCTCGAGCGCTCCTCGTGGCATTCAACGCTCGACGCGCGGTCTCACTCTCGAAGACGTTCTCACTGCGCTCCCGTTAGCCTGGCCGCGCACGCCGCGACTTTACCGCTATCCAATCCTCCTCGAGCTGCCGGCGGTCGGAGAGCGCGCGTGACCGAGCGCGGCGTTCCGGGTCACCATCTCACGCTAGGACCGGGATCGGAGTTCGACGCGATACGCGTCTTGCTGGAGCGCTGGGGTCCTCGCGCCGTCGGCATCGGCGACGACGCGACCATCGTCCGCGTGCCGCGCGGCGATGCCCTCGTTGCCAGTGTCGATACCGCCATTGAAGGCCGACATTTCCGGACGAACTGGATCACGCCGCGCGAAATCGGCTACCGCGCCGTAACGGCGGCGCTCAGCGATCTGGCGGCCATGGCCGCGCAG
>QHUV01000587.1 GCA_003222065.1 Gemmatimonadota bacterium
CGTCGAGCCGCAGGAGCAAATCATCGCCGGTCACGACGCCGACGCGAAACCGATCACCGACCCCGCCCTGTCGCGCGACCGCTCGAACCGCCTCCGCGCACGCCGGCGGATTCACGCCGCCGGCATTCGCGATGACGCGCACGCCACGGTCGGCGATGGCCGGTAGGACGCTCTCGATGGCGCCGATGAAATCGCGCGCATAGCCGAGCTTGGGATCACGCTCCTTCTGCTTCTGAAGGATGGACATCGTGACCTCGGCGAGATAGTCGAGCATCAGATAATCGATCTCACCGCCCTCGACCTGACGTCGTGGCGCCTCGAGCCAGTCGCCCCAGAAGCCTTGCCCGGCGGCGACGCGCACAAGCTGCTTCGCGCGCGCTGCGCTCACGTGTCCGTCGCCGTTGACGGAAGCACAAAGGCGCCGAGGTGCGGGCCGGGGTTCTGAAGCGAGGCGCGCAGCGCCATTGCCAACACATCACGGGTATCTTCCGGCGCGACAATGGTATCTATGAACCCGCGCGCGGCTGCATAACGAGCGTCCAGCTGGTGCTCGTAATCCTCGCGCATCTCCTCGACCGCTCCCGCGACCTCCGGATCCAGCGTCTTGCCGCGACGTTTCGCGTCCTCGAGCGCCGGCCCATGCACGGCTTGGATCGCGGACTCTCCCTCCATGACACCCATGCGGCCCGTCGGCCAGCTGAAAATGAAATCGGGATCGAAGCCCTGGCCGGCCATCGCATAGTAGCCCGCCCCGGATGCGTGATTCACGGTCAAGACAATCTTCGGGACGCGCGCCGTCGCCATCGCCTCGACGAAACGCGCGCCGGCGCGGATGATCCCCTCATGTTCGGCCTCGGGACCGACCATGAAGCCGGAGACATCTTGGACGAAGAGCAATGGAATCCGTTGTCGGTCGCAGCGCTCGATGAAGAACGCGACCTTTTCGGCGCTCTCGGCGTAGAGGATCCCGCCGAACCGGGGTTTTTCTCCCTCCCTGCCCTTGATGAGGCCGCGCTGATTCGCGATGAGACCGACGCCGATACCGCGTATGTGGACGTCGCCGCAGATGATCTCTCTCGCTAGCGCCGGCTGGAACTCGTCGATGCGGCTGTCATCGACGAGCGCGCCTAACAGATCGTGCATGTCGTACGACATGCGATGATCCGACGGCAGCAGATCGTAGAGATGCTCCGTATCGGGCTCATGATCGGACGTCGCGCCGAGCGTCTGTTGTGCCGGCAGCATCGCCACCAGCTCGCGGAGCTTCGTTAGGCAAGACGGATCGTCGTCGACGGCATAGTGCGCGACGCCGCTGATCTCCGTGTGCGTCACCGCGCCGCCTAACGTCTCGCCGTCGATCGACTGGCCGGTCGCACCCTTCACGAGGTTCGGCCCGCCGAGCCCCATGAATGACGTGCCCTTCACCATGAGGATCACGTCCGACAGCGCCGGGAGGTACGCTCCGCCGGCAACGCACTGGCCCATGACGGCCGCGATCTGCGGCACGCGCAGATAGCGACGCATGATCGAGTTGTAGTAGAACAACCGCGCCGCGCCATATTGGCCGGGGAAAACGCCGCCCTGATACGGCAGGTTCACGCCAGCGGAATCGACGAGATACAGAATCGGGATCCGACAGCGCATCGCGATCTCTTGCGCGCGCAGCATCTTCTTGATCGTCTCGGGCCACCACGATCCCGCCTTCACAGTGGCGTCGTTCGCGACGATGACGACGCTGCGGCCCTCCACGATGCCGACGCCGGTGATGACGGCTGCGGCTGGCGCCGCGCCATCGTACTGATCGTAGGCTACGAGTAAGCCGATCTCGAGAAAACGCGACCCTGGATCACACAGTCCTTCGATCCGCTCACGCGCCGTCAGCTTGCCCTGCTTGTGCTGGCGAGCGATGCGCTCGCTGCCGCCGCCCTGGCGGAGCCGCTGCTCGAGCTCCCGGACAGCCGCCACCGTCTCACGCAACCGCGAGTGTCCGCTCTCGACCTTGCGACCGCCGCCGCTCGCCGTACGCGTCACGCTTCCTGACGCTGCCGCTCGGCGAACCAGCCGCGAATGTAGTCGACCAGGTCGCTCGTCGGCGTGCCGGGCCCGAACAGCTTGC
>QHUV01000588.1 GCA_003222065.1 Gemmatimonadota bacterium
CTCATTGCCATCACGAGCCAGACGAACGCCGGATGTGTCGTGCGCGGCACGACTGGAAGCCAGAGAATGACGGCGGGCACGTTCGACACCAGATTCGACAGCGCGAGCATCGCGGCACTCACCACGCCGGCGTCGTGGAGGCGCGACCCGGTCAGGTGCGCGCCGCTCGCCGAGGTCAGCTCTTGGACGAGTGGCACATCACGCACGCCGCGCATGACGACGAACAGCGCCCCGAAAAAGAGGAGCAGTTCCCATTCGACGTTCGCGAACGCGCGTGTCGGATCGCGCCGCGCGATGGCGATCAGCAGCGCCGCGGCAGTGATAGCAACCAGGGGGAGCGAGAGCCCGGCGAGCCAGCCAGCGAGCGCCCCGCCGAAAATCACCAGTGCCTTAGCGACGAGCGGCGCGTCGAATGGATGCTCGGCAGCTGCGAGTTCGGTCACCGTTAGGCGGCGGCGCTTCGCGACGAGGTCGCTCCGGTGCACGAATGTCAACACGCCGAAGACGATCGCCAACCCGCCGAGCGATGGCATGGCGAGCGTGGCAACGAATCGCGCGAAGGGAATGCCGCTCGCGACGCCGATGAGCATGTTCTGCGGATTGCCCGTCGGCGTCATCGCGCTACCAACGTTGGAGCCGAGCGCGATCGCCAGGAGATAGGGTAAGGGCTCGAGGCCGAGCGTGCGGACGACGGCCAGCACCAAGGGCGGCAGCACGAGGCAAATCGTGTCGTTGACGAAGAATGCCGACAGCAGCCCGCTCACGGCAACGACAACGGCGAGGAGGGAGACGGGCGCGTGCGCGTACCTAACGATACGGCTGGCGATCCACTCGAAGAATCCGCCGAGCTCCAAGTATGCCGTCAGTAGAAGGACGCCGAGGAGGAAGACGATGACGTCCATATCGATGGCGGCGTACGCGTCGCGCAGCGCCAGGCCGCCGATGGTCACCATCGCTACGGCGCCGAGCAAGGACGCGGCCGGGCGCGTCAGCCGCAGCCAGGGCAGCCCTTGCGCCGCGATGAGCAAATACGTAACGACGAGGATGGCGAGTCGCAGGGAGGGCACGTCCGGTCTGGCGGTCTGGAACAAGGGCACGCGCTCCACGGCGTGGCCGGCTCTCAATCTCGCCGATGTCGCGTAAACCAGGCAGGGTTGTCATGCTGACGCCGCTGGGTCGTCATCTGCATGACGCGCGCTTTATTTTGATCGCACCATGCACGCCCCCGAGACCCGGCCGAGAGTACCTACGTCGCCATCTTCCGACGACGCCATCGACTGGCAGGCGCTCCTCCTCGCCGGTTTCGGCGCCACCTGTGCGCTGCTCGCGTGGCTAGTGATCGGCGCGCTCACCGGCTTGGGCAAGGTGCCGTCACTGCTCTTTCCGGTTGCAGTGCTGGTGGCTCTGGCTGGTGCGGTCATCGGGTTGACTCGCGCCGCCGCAGTACTCTGGGTCGTCTCAGGGCTCGCCATCCTCGGCTTCTGCGTGATCGCGATGACGCCATTCGTCACGACGCTGTTGCCCACCAGCGCCTTCATTCGGAGCGATCCCCTACCGAAGGACCGTCTCGACGCCGTGATCGTCTTGTCCGGCGGCACCACGGCGGACTCCTTGCTGGCGCCGGAGCCACTCGACCGTCTGCTCACTGCCCTCGAGTTGATGCGGGACAGCATTGCGCCCGTACTTGTCGTGACGGAACCGCTGAATTCTTCCGATGACCCCCCGCCCGCGCCCGATCAGGCTCGGCTACGTGCGCTCGTCGCTCGGCCATTTCCGATGCTGACCGTAGATTCCGTGCACACGACGCACGACGAAGCCGTGAATGCGTGGCGAATGCTACGTCCTCGTCAGGCAACTCGCGTTGCCGTGGTAACGTCGCCGCTCCACACTCGGCGTGCTTGCGCCACGTTCGAGCGCGTTGGCTTTACCGTGACCTGTATCTCAGCCGTCTCGCGCGCCTATTCGGTGGAAAGAGCTCGCTCGGGCCAGGATCGTCTGGCGCTCTTTCGCGCCTGGATCTACGAGCGCACGGCGTGGCTCGAGTATCGGGCCCGCGGGTGGGTCTGACGGTCACCGCCCTCGTTAGGGCGCCGGCGGCGTGCCGGGATGCGCATCATGGTGCCGGCGTCGTCGGCGACGACGAATGCGATGACGCGCCCATCGCTTGATACTTGGCCAGCCCACGGCGAGCAGAAGCACCGCCAGCGCCAGCGGAATCGCCACGCCCGCGACGTCGAGGACGTCGCGAAACGTGTCGTCGGGCGCCGATTGCTCGAACCTCTGCGGTTGCTGAGCGAGCGCGACAAGCACGACTCCTCCTGCCTGGCTTCGTAATCCAACCTGCTTCGAGGGGTAGGCAGCGTCAATACGAGCAGGTATTTAATGGGGGTCTTCGCGGAATTTCGGGATGGCAA
Organism: Gemmatimonadota bacterium; assembly: GCA_003222065.1. Classification (GTDB taxonomy): domain Bacteria; phylum Gemmatimonadota; class Gemmatimonadetes; order Gemmatimonadales; family Gemmatimonadaceae; genus AG2. The sequence continues at coordinate 2,415 of QHUV01000588.1, forward strand.
AGGAGCAGGAGCGAGCGCCGAGCGCGAGCGACTTCAAATAGCACCCGCCCTAAGCGAAGCGAGGGGCCACTGACACCGCTGACACTGCCCTGAAACCGCTGACGGGCTCCGTGCGCAGGAGAGCTCGGCCCCCCAGTGATGATTTGAATTTGTGAAATGAACAAAAAACCAGATGCTCCTCCGTGCGCGGAGCCGCCACCGCTGGGGAACGAGTCAGCGGTCTCAGCGCCGTGCCAGTGGTTTCAGCGGCCCTTCTGACCTCAACCCTTCCCGAAATTCACGGAAGACCCAGTTAA
>QHUV01000589.1 GCA_003222065.1 Gemmatimonadota bacterium
TTGCGCGGCGCGACGTTCTACGAGCCCGGAAAGTTTGGGTTCGAGCGCGAGATCGCCAAACGCATTGCGTGGTGGGAGGAGTTGAAACGAAAGGCGGAGACGGATGCCCCGCGCGAGGAAGGGGCGTAAGGACCCGAAATTCCATTGGAGGAGCAAATGCGACGAATTCTGTTGGTGACGAGTATAATGGCGATGGCGGGCTGTTCGGCTCTTGGCAAGCAGGCACTCAAGGATCCCGTCGTCACCCTGGCTGACGTGAAGGTGACCGGCGTGGGGCTGAATGGTGGTGCGCTGGACGTCGTTTTGAATGTTCAAAACCCTAACGATTTCCGTCTCGACGCGACGCAGCTGAAGTATCAGGTGCTCGTCGACACCGTGCCGTTCGCGAACGGCATCACGACGCAGCGATTCACGGTCGAGGGGAAGAGGTCGCAGCAGGTGCACATTCCGATCAACTTCACCTACGCCGGCGTCGGCCAGGCGGGACGGCAGCTCATGAACACGGGCAGCGTGAACTACACCGTGAAAGGTGACGTGACGGTCGGATCGCCGATCGGCAATTTGACGGTGCCCTTCTCGCAGACGGGACGCTACTCCACCCTGGGCGGCTACAGCCGGTAACGGAGACGTTCGATTACTAAAGAGCTGATCGCACTCGGGCCGTCGGTAGATCGCGCCATACTCGTCGGCGCGCCATTGAAGCGCGCCGGCGCACGACGGGCCATCGATGAGCATTTGCGCGAGCTCGAGGAGCTCGCCGACACGGCCGGCGCCGTTGTCGTTGGCCAGGTCACCCAACAGCTCGACAAGCGACATCCCGGTACTTACCTCGGCTCAGGTAAAATCGACGAGTT
>QHUV01000590.1 GCA_003222065.1 Gemmatimonadota bacterium
GCATCGGCATGCGTGGTCCTGGAGAAACGCAGCTGGAGACGGATCGCCGGCTGATCAATCAGCGCATCAAGCTCCTCAAGGAGCGGCTGCGCGACGTGCAGAAGGGACGCGTCGTGCAGCGTCAATCGAGGCAGCGCGAGTTCAAGGCGTCGCTCGTCGGTTACACCAACGCGGGCAAGTCATCGATCTTGGCTGGCTTGACTGGCGGGCGAGACATTTTCATAGAAGACCGGCTATTCGCGACGCTCGATCCGTTGACGCGAGAGGTCGACGTTGGTGAGGCGAAGGTTCTCGTCACCGACACCGTGGGCTTCATTC
>QHUV01000591.1 GCA_003222065.1 Gemmatimonadota bacterium
CGCTCGTGATCACAGCTCAGCTGATATTCCGCGTGAGAGACGTCCTTTCCGTTCCTCGTCACCGACAGTACGGCCCCATGCACAACGGCTTCGATGACGTCACCCTTTATGGCGCTGGGTATCTCGATCCGATAGGTCATTGGCCCTTCCTACGTTTCCTGATTGGCGGCGAATTCATCCAAACACGAATCGACCATTGCATCCAACACCTCGCCGTCGCCCTCTTCCTCGGGCGCACTCGCCGTGAACGTCCGAGGTTCGGCGACAAGCGTGCGTGCAGCTACGACTGCCTCTTCGCGTGTCTCCCTATTCGCCAGCAGTTCGGGCGCGAAGGCGCACGCCGAGCTGGCGAGGGCCACGAGCCCCGCCCGATGCTGAAGGAGCGTTGTCGTCCACGCAATCTCCTTCGCGGATCAGTGCTGCGTGGCATTCGGAGGCTCTCGGAATGTCCGCTACCGTACACTCTGGCGCAAGAGGTCATGTGAGAAAGTTTTTAACTGGCGACGCGTCAGGCGCATGACGAACAGACAGAGGGCGGCCTCCGACAGCCAGTATGTCTCTCTCCCGAGGTCCGAGAGATGGGTCTGCGCCAACGCTCATCGACTCATGTCGTTATGTCGTTAGGCCGCTGGCCTGGAACGGAGCGTCCACGAGAAGGCCTGTGGCGAGGGCGGGCGCCTTGCGGAGACGCCGTTAATGCGGTTTCTTCCTTTGTCGGTTCGCGGCTGACTTTAGCAAATGCGAACAGACGAAAGGCCAACGGCAATCCGCCCTCCCTCGCACGATGTGTTGACGCCGAGCCTGATCGCACTCAGTTGGTCTCACTAGTCATGGGAGTTCAACCCATGAGTCGCGCTTCCGATTCGAATAGCACGTCCGCGGCGAACGTCGCGACCTACCCGATGACCGCTCCGATTACCTGCTCCGTGTTCGTCGGGACGAGCATCGATGGGTTCATTGCTCGGCGTGATGGCTCTCTCGACTGGCTTCCGCCGGACGGCGGCGAGGAGCACGGCTACACCGCGTTCATCGCCGCGGTCGATGCCATCGTGATGGGTCGGGGCACATTCGAGACCGTGCTCAAGTTCCACCGCTGGCCATTCCAGAAACCGGTCATCGTACTCACTACACGCGAGTGTAACGCACTGCTCCCAGCCGGTGCCTGCGTTGAATTCATGTCGGGCGCGCCGCGCGACGTCGTCGCTCGACTCGCGGA
>QHUV01000592.1 GCA_003222065.1 Gemmatimonadota bacterium
CTCGCGTCAACCAGGTAGCGAGCATCGCGGCGCCGACGCCCACGAGCAGCGTTGGCAGCGAAGCGCTATAACCGGATAGGCCGGCCAATCGCAGAGGGACCCCGGCGATGACCGCACCGAGAAGGCCCGCTGCAAGATCGTAGGTTGTTCGACCCCGGGTGAAGGCCATCCCCGCGCCGGTGATCTTGCCTGTCGAGGATGAATGATAGCTCATATTGACCACTTGGTCAACGAACACTGTGCAGGAATGGGACTCAGACCTATCAATCATGCTCCGCGGCCGGTACCTTTGAAGAGGGCGTCGCGCGGCGTGTGTCATCAGCCCGCCGTAGCGACGCGAGTAGCGCCCCTGGCGACGCCGCTCCGCTGCCTGAGGCGGAATCCGAACGGCATGTCGCCCGCTCGTCTCAGCGGCGCCCGAAGGGTAAGGCGAATTGCGTCCGCTGCGATGCGCCCGACCTGCTCACGGCTGAGCCGCGGTTCGTTATCGATGTCGAGCGCCAGCTCGGTATGAGGTCTCAGTGCAGTGGCGGACTATGTAAAGCGACCTAACGAGTGAGGAGATTTCGATGGACACATTAATCGCCGGGCCCCGCCTTCCGGGACCCAAATCGAGAAAGAGCCATCAACTCGACGTGCTCTTGTTTCTGACGCTCACGGTGCTCTTGCTCGTGGTCTTCGGTCTTTCGGCTGGCGCGAGGTAGGCATGGCGACGTCCCAGTCGCGACTGCGCGAAGCCCCGGTCGACCGATTCGCCGGCTCCGAACGCCACATCGTACTGTCCGACGCCGTGGCGACACTTCGCGCCGAGCCCCGCGAAACGATACAAGGACATCGTCAAGTAACTCTGCTCCATGGCCCAACGCTCCGACTCGTTCTCTTTGCGTTCGATGCCGGGAGTCACCTCCCCATTCACGATGCGCCCGGTCCAGTGACCCTCCACGGTGTGAGCGGCTCGCTCCGCGTCCAGACGGCGGACGAGGTGTACGAACTGGCCGCGGGACATCTACTGCTGCTCGACGCCGGCGCGTCGATCGATATCGAAGCATTGGGAGCGGCGGACCTGCTTCTCAGCATCTCAATGCACGAAGAAGAACAGGAACAACACGAACATTAGGAAGCGTCATTGCCGTTTGGCTGACGCGTTTCACATCCACTCAAGGACACCGGTTCATGACTTCATTCGCCCTCGACGCACTGGTTGGTAATGACCCGATCGTCACCGGAGCGCACACGATCAGCGAAAACGGCGAGTCACCGCAGGGAAGCCGCACGCGCTTTGCCTTTCTCGCCGAGACCAGCCGCTGCCTTGGCGACTCCTTGGACTTCCAATCGACCCTCGAGACGGCGGCCGGCCTTGCCTTGCCCCACTTCGGCACTTGGTGCATGGTCGATGTCATAGAGCCTAACGGCTCCATTCGTCGCGTCGCCGTGATTCATCCGGACGCCGCCAAGCAGGCCGCGGCGCGCGAGTACTACGAGGCGCACCCGCCCTGCAAGGACGATCCGATCGGCGCGCCGCGCGTTATGCGGACGTTGGAGTCGGAGTTCGTCCTTGTGGCTTCCGGTCACACGCTGGAGGAGCTCGCCGACGAAGCGCACCGCAACTTGTTGCGCGCGCTCGGCGCGATGTCCTTTCTGATGGTGCCGATGCGCGCCCGGGGCCGCACACTCGGAGCGATCACGTTCGTGTCCGATGCCCAGCGCAATTACGACGATGCCGATCTCCTGCTCGCGGAAGATCTCGGCCGCCGCTGCGCGATGGCGCTCGATAACGCACGGCTCTTTCGCGAATCGAATGAGCTGCGCGTCAGCGCCGAAGACGCTCTGGCGCGCGCCGAGGCGGCGCGCGAGGATGCCGCCTACGCCGCCCAGCGTGCTGAGGCCCTCCGCGCCGCCGCTGATGCCGCGCGTACCGAAGCCGAGATGGCGAACAAGTCGAAGGAGAACTTCCTCGCGACCATGTCCCACGAATTCCGCACACCGCTCGGCATCGTCCTTGGCTATGTCGGCCTGTTGAACGACGAGGTCGCGGGACCGATCAACGACGCTCAGCGCAAACAGCTTCAACGCATCAGCACGGCGAGCACGCATCTCCTGCGCCTTATTGAGGAGATTCTAACGATCTCGAAGGTCAACGCGGGCCGTGGCCAGCCGGACCTCGAGAGCGTAGATCTCTCGGCGCTACTCCGTGACGCGGTGGCGTTGCTCACGCCGATGGCCGAGGCGAAGCGACTCACGCTGGCACTCGATCTTCCCGACGCGCCTCTCGTCTTTCCGACGGACCCCGGCAAGTTCCGCCAGATCGTGTTCAACCTCGCGGCGAACGCGGTGAAGTTCACGAAGGCGGGCGAAGTGCGCCTCAGCCTGCACGAAGAGGGTGGGGCGCTGGTCCTTCGCGTCAGCGACACCGGAATCGGCATCAGCCCGGAGGACGCGGAGCACCTCTTCGAGTCCTTCTGGCAGGTGCGCCAATCCGGTCCTCGCTACCCAGCCGGCACTGGGCTCGGGCTGTCGATCACTCGCCAGCTCGCTCAGCTTCTCGGAGGCGACGTTTCG
>QHUV01000674.1 GCA_003222065.1 Gemmatimonadota bacterium
AGCCGCTCGGGCGGCGTCGCGGGGCGAAGCCGCCGGCCGTGAAAGGCCCACAGCAGCTCGACTTCTTGGCGTACCCCGTCGGCGTCGGCGATCTCTTTACAGTCCTTGCTACCACACGCGACGCACGGCGTGATCTCGTAAGCCGGAGACTTCGTGTGCACAATGCAACCAGAGTGCAGGAGCTGGGCCCAGAGTCTGAGGTCGGCGAAGATTCACGTCCGTGCTATCGCTGTGCGGCACGCGCGCGGTTACGGAATCTTCCAAAACTCCACTTGATTCTGGTCGAAGCGAGGAATCGCCAGCACGCCGCGCTTGCTGTCGACGCCGATGTCGGCGGGCGCGCTCACATTCGTTACGAGTTTCATCATCTTTCCGTCGCGCACCGAATAAACCGACGAATCCGCCCAGCTCGAGACGAGGATGCGGCCGTCGCGCAGGATCTCGATGCCGTCGTACTGGCCAGGCCCGTCGGCAATCTTCGTCGGCGCCTGTCCGGACGTCCACGCTTGCACGTCCTTACCGCCGAATGGCGCGAGCAGGAATCGACTGTTCGACGCGTCCCACGTGATGCCATTAGGATTCTCTAACGCATCGCCCGTCGCCGCTTCGGTGACCTTGTTGTCCTTGACCGCGATCCGGAAAATGCGATTGACGCCGGGATGCGTCATACCACCCTTGGCGTCGAACAAAATGCCGGTGTCCGTCACATACACCGCGCTGTCGCCGCCGACGGCAACATCGTTCAGGAACGTCGCCTTCTGCGCCTTGAGGGAAATCGTCTTCAGGGGTTTTCCGGTCCGCTTGTCGAACACCCTGACGACATCGATGTCCGCGACCCAGAGTTGATCGCCCGTCGTCGCGATCCCCTTCGGCGCGTCGAGCCTAACGCCATTCTTCCCACCCTCGGCGAACATGGTCACCGTCGTCGTGCTCTCGGCCGGGACCTTCACGATGTAGCCGTTGCCGTCATGGTTCGACGGATTGCCATTGATGTTCGAGACGAACCAGACGTCGAGATCGGCATCGTAGTGCGCCGACTCCGGCGTCTTCATCTGGGCGAGGACACCGAGCTTCTTCGCCGCCGAATCCGCACCAGTCGCGGTGCCGGCGCCTGGCGCGCTCGCTGTGGGGCGGGTGCTGTCCTGAGGCGGTGCCTTTTCAGTCTTGCACGCCGCGACGAGCGCGAAGGCGCAGAGAGAAACTGCGAGGCGATGCATCGAGGTCGGTCGGGTCATGGTCGGTCAACTGGTGAGAGGGCGATGCGGGAAGCTAGTCCATCACGTCGCGGTTAAAAACACGCGGTCTTGGCACCGGTCGCGGGTATTGCTTTCGGGATTTGTTCGGTATATCGTTGTTGCCCGTTGTAGGAGGATCGCGATGCCGAGCGGAGCGAAGGCAGGGAAGCTGGGCCGGGGCGACGACGCCTTCGACCCG
>QHUV01000675.1 GCA_003222065.1 Gemmatimonadota bacterium
GCCTGACGTATCTTCGGCCCGTGAACTCGAAGCCGAGTCGCTCATAGAAGCTGTGCGCGTCGGCACGACGAACGTGGGTTGTCACCATTAATCGACTCGCGCCAGCCTCTCGCGCCATTGCCTCGGCACGGTCGACGAGCAGTCGGCCGACGCCGAGTCCGCGTGCTTGCTCGGTGATGACGAGGGCCATGATCATCGCCAGGTCGCGATCGTAGGCGAGCACGGGAAAGATGTGCAGGGCGAGCAATCCCAGCGAGCCGCCTTCGCCTTCGGCGATGAGAATCTTTTGATCGTCGCGCGCGAGCATGCGGCGGAGGCGCGGTGCGAGCGTCGCGCCGGTGACGGGATAGCCAAGCTCTCCGAGGAGTGGGGCGAGCGCCGGTGCGTCGGCGTCGGTCGCCTCGCGAACGGCAACGGCTGGCTTCACCGCCCGAAATGTCCCGGACCGCGGACGCGCCGGCGCTCGCGTTCGATCACTTCCTTGTCGATCCAGATCTGCGTGAAATTCACCGCGACGCCGTCGCCGGCCGCGCGGACGACCACGCCCTCGACGGGCACCTCGGGGCCTTCGGGAAAGCGAATCGTACCGCGCACGTCGCTTCCCACTTCGGGGAGACGATCGCCGAGCGCGGCGTAACGAATGCCGCGCTCGGCGCAATCCATGATCTCGAACGTGCCGCCCCCACTCAAAAACAGCGGCCGCTCCGCCGCCCCCGCGGCGTAGTCGATACGCTCGAAGCCCCGGCGCTCCGCCTGTGTCATGCCCACGAGGCTACCAATGATGTGATGGGTACGCTAGTCCTCCGGCGTCGGAAAAAAAGGGCGCTCGGATGAGCGCCCTTGTCCGTCATTGTTTAGCGTTTGTTAACGTCCTTTGCCTCCACCACCACCGCCTCCACCCTGGCCGCCACCGCCGCCGCCGGGCCGTCCGCCGCCCGAACCGCCGCCCGAACCGCCGCCGCCGGTGCCGCCTCCACCCTGTCCACCTCCACCGCCGCCGGGACGGCTACCACCGCCTCCTCCACCCTGGCCGCCACCTTGGCCGCCACCTCCACCCCCCGGACGTCCACCACCGCCTCCGCCCTGACCTCCACCGCCCATGCCTCCGCCGCCAGAGCCACCACCTCCACCCTTACCACCTCCGCCCTGACCGCCTCCACCCTGTCCACCTCCGCCCTGTCCGCCCATGCCCTGATCCTGATCGGTGCTATTCTTGTCCGCCATGCGGATATCCTCACCTATCGGCAAGCGACGTCTCGCGCGCGGACGGAAGTGTCCGCGGCTCGAGCATGCAGCATACTTGACCAGCAGTACTGATGCCAAGTGGTCCAAGTCGACGCGAATGTCGCGCCATTTGTTTACGTGGTGGATCACAGCACAATCAGACCGCGGCGAGCACCGAGCATGACGGCCTCAGCACGCGTCGACACACGCATTTTCGCAAACACTGATCCGACGTGGAATTTCACCGTGTGCTCCGAGATCGCGAGGCGTGCCGCGATCTGCTTATTGCCCAGTCCTTCCGCGATCATTCGCAACACTTCGAGCTCGCGCGGCGTGAGCGACGATTGCAAAGGCGTTTGGCTGAGGCCGTCGTGCCCCCCGCGTGTAACGTTCGCCGCCGGCGCCGGGCGAGCGCCGTCGTCCGCCTCGGACGAGAGCAGGCGCAACGCGGAAAGCGCGCCATCGTCGACACCGTCGATCACCTCGACGAGCACGACGTCCGGCTCATACTCGTTTACCTCCTCGGCGAGCGACGTGATATCACCGCCGCCCACGACCGTGAACGCCGCCTCCCGGGCGAGAATCGCCTCGAGGCCGGCGCGCGTGACCGTCGATGCCGCGGCGACGAGCACGCGTGTCACGGCTCAGTCATCGCCTCGGTGACGAACCGCGCGACGACCTGGGACGAAATGGCGATGCCAAGTCCGCGTGCGATCATGCAGTTGATGCCGACGACGGCGCCGTCGAGTGTGGCGAGTGGACCGCCGGAGTTGCCTGGCGCCAGTCGAATGTCGGCCGCCAGGAGTGCGTCGTCGCCGTTAGGCGCGGCATGAACGACACCGAGGCTCAGCGCGCCGCCGACACCGAATGGATGCCCGAGCGCAACGACGATCTCGCCCACTCGGATCGCGCGCGCATCGCCAATCGTTGCCGGCGGCGGCCAGGCGTCAGGCAGATCGGGAAGCGCGACGAGGGCGAGATCGTGATCGCGGTCGCGCGCAACCACTCGTGCCTCGACCACACTCCGATCCACGCTCTCGACAAACGCGGCATCACCGCGCCGCGGCGGTAGGACGTGCTCATTCGTCACCACCAAGCGTCCACTCGTCGCCGGCCAAAGCACGCCGGCGCCGACGCCGTCATAGCGCCCGCCGCTCGTGTGAATGCGCACGGTGATACGTCGCAATCGCGCGGCGAGATCTTCCAGCTCGGCGGCCACTGAAGCGTGAAGCGGTGATTCGGCTAAGGCCACGGCGAGAGCGCTGGTCATGAGCGCGCTCCCCGGCGCCTGGCGTCGCCCGCCTGCGCGCGCTCACCGACGGTGAGGGAAAGATTTTTCAGCTCGCCACCTCGCACGACGCGAAGCTCGAGTTTGCCCCCAACCCGTTCGGCGCCGAGCAGCTCGGCGACGTCCTGAGGCTCCGCCATGTCGTGGCCGTCCGCCGAAATGATGACATCGCCGACGAGAAGGCCGCCGCGATCGGCCGGACTGTCACTCTCTACCATCACGACGAGGACGCCGCCGGCCGTCTCACTCAGCTTCAGCCGCTCGGCGAGCGACCGCGTTAGGCGAACCGGCTGCATGGCAACGCCGAGGTACGCGCGGGCGACATGTCCGCGGGTCAAGAGCGCATCGACGACGCGCTCGACCGTGGCGTTCGGGATCGTCAGCGGCGTACCGCGCGCCAGCGCCGAGCAGTTCACGCCGAGCACGCTTCCCTCGGCGTCGACCAGGGCGCCGCCGGAAAATCCATCGTAGACGGCGAGATCCAACCTAACGAATCGATCGATCTCGCCGCCGCTCCAGGTGCGCCAGCGCTCCCCGACGGTACTGATGACGCCGAGGCTGGCGGTGACGCCCCCGTCACCCGGCCTGCCGACGGCGAGCACGAGGCTTCCGACGCGAAGTGCATCGTCGGCCGCGCGATCGGCCAATGTCAGTGCCTTCGCGGTCGGCGCGCTGTCAAATCGCAGCACGGCGATGTCGGTCCCGCCATCGCGGCCGACGAGCTGCGCCTGTGCGCGAGTGCCGTCGGCAAGCGTGACCGCGATGTCCTGCTCCTTCCGGATCGTGTGACTTGCGGCGACGACGACTCCGTCGCGCCAATAAATGCCGCTCGCGGGTATGCGCGGTCGCGCGTGAATGGCGACGACGCTGCGTCCGGCGCGTTCGACCGCTCCGGCGAGATCGTCGGAAAGTGCACGTAGATTCGTGCCCGACCGCGCGCGTGTTCCAGGTGAGCTCGATGCTGACATTTGTCTGACTCCTTGTGGCCGACTCGTTCGTAGTCCGAGGTGCCGGACCGTTTCTCCACGAACGTTCGTGCTCACTCGAAGGAAGATGCATCGCCCGTTCAGGGGGGGCGCACCTGGACGATCGGGTGGTCAGTCGGCAGCGATCGGCAGTATTGTTCAACGGCTCTACGCGAAGCGCGATGCATCCACGCACAGAGGAACTGCTCCGCCATCTCGACACTCAGCACGAACGCCTGCGTGCCGCTGTCGACAGCATCCCGCGCCCACGGCGCGATGTAAAACCAAGCCCCGACCGATGGTCCGTCGCGGAGGTTCTCGAGCACCTGTCGATCGTCGAGACGCGAATCGAGCGCGTGTTCAGCAAGCGACTCGCGGAAGCGCGCGTCGCGGGCCTAGGGCCCGAGCGGGCTTCCTCGCCCGTGGTTGGCACGATCGACATGGATCGCGTTCTCGACCGCACGCGCCGGATCACCGCCACGGAAGCCGCATTGCCAACCGGCAAGCTCGACGCCGATGCGGCGTGGGCAGCCGCCGAACGGGCGCGCGACACTCTCTGCAACGCCGTGCGCGACGCCGATGGCCTCGCCCTGAGCGACGTGATTCACCCGCACCCGGTGCTAGGCCCGATCAATCTTTACCAGTGGATCGCGTTCGTGGGTGGGCACGAGGCGAGGCATGCCGCGCAGGTGATCGAGTTGAAGGAA
>QHUV01000676.1 GCA_003222065.1 Gemmatimonadota bacterium
GGAAGTAGCAGATGCTCAACAGCTCGGACATCGTGGCGTGCGGCGCGCCGTCAAAGTAGAGTGGCAGCGGACGCCCGAAGAGCAGAGCGTCGAGACGCTGTAGCGCCGCATCGCGGCGTACGCCGCCCGTCGCGGAGAAGACTGCACCCATTCGGAAGTACACGGCGTTCATCAATACGACGTAGCCGCCGAGGCGAACGCGCCAGGCCCAGACCGTGTTCCGCCAACGCGTGAGCAGCATGAGGCCCACACTGCACGCCGCAAATGAAAGCCAGATGACGAGCTCCGTCCACACAATGCCGATCGGCGACAAGAGCAGCCGCGTGGCGACCAGGCCGTACAGCGCGACGAAGACCGTCTCGTGAGGCAACGGCTTCGACGCATGGGTACGTGCGCGCGGCGAGATTGGCACGAGCGTCAGTGGAGGCCGCTCGACACGCTCGCGCAGCCGGAGCGGCGCGTTAGACATGTGACCGGCCAGCGGCACTTGCGCGCATCCATCCGCCGATCGCGGCCGCGTCATCTCGCGCCGTGCGCCGGCCGAAAGCGTTGCGCAGCTTGGGCCAGCGCGTGCACAGTTCCGGGTATGCGACGAGACCGAGCGCCGTGATCGTGAGATATGCAGGCAGCACCCACAGCCGCCGGCTGGCGAAGGCGAAGACGATCATCGCGGCGAGCCACGCGACGGCAAGCGGCGCCCCAATGAGGATGCGCCAAAGCGCAATCGTGTTGAGCATCTTTTGCGCGCGCCAGCGCGCCTCGCCCATCTCCTCATCGGCGAATGCGGCTAACGTTTCGATGCGCAACAGGGCGTGCGCATCGTTTGCTTCGACCGCGATCGCTTCCAGACTCGCCGTGATGCGCGCCATGAGCGCGGCCAACCTGCCCCGTTGATCCTCGGTCGAGGCCGGAAGCGTGACGTCGATCGGCGCTCCCGCGACGATGCACACGTCGGATCTGAACGTGGGCGCCGACTCGTAGAAGATTCCGACGGGAATCACGAGCGGCGTTACACCGCGCTCGAGGGCCGCGGCTAGTATCCTGGCCGCACCGGGCTTGAAAGGCAGGTGGCGTGGACCGAGGTCACTGGTGCCTTCAGGGAACACGAACAGGTGGCCGCCGGCCACGAGATGCTCGACGGCGACGGCGAGCGCGCCACTATTGTCGCGCCGCGAGCCCGATTCGTCCTCGTCTTTGTCGCGCGTCACCGGAATGCCGGTGAAGAAGAGTCGCCCGAACCACCCGCGGACGAGCTGGCGCGAGATCAGGAAGACGGCGCGCGGGAAAACGCTCTTGTACAGCATGCCGTCCACGGCGCCGTTCCGATGGAGGCCGACCAGCAGCACCGGGCCTTGGTCGATGGCGACCGCTGCGAGCCTAACGACTCGCACACGCCGATAATAGATCGCCGTCGCGGCGCGTAGGAGGGCGCGATACCAGAGCTCGGGCATGTCCCCAGTGTCGCCCGGGGGCCCGCCCGGTGGCATACGTCAGGTTACGTAGCTCCCTTTACGTAGAGGAGCCTCAACGAGCCGCTGCTGGCTGCCGAGTGCCGCGTGTTCCTGGCCCTTACAGCTCTTGTCGCTCGAAGATCCGCACCGTCGCCGCTGTTCCCAAGGCGATCGCGGCCGCCACCGTCGTCAGCGGCCAGCCTAACGATGACGCCGGCGACTCGCCAGTCAGCGCGTCGCGCATCGCCGGCAGCAGCCCGAGGAAGCTGTAGTGCGCCGCCGGCGACCAATTCGAGAAGAGGAGGGTAAGGAAGTAGAAGCCGAGCCCGGCGCCGGCCGCAGCGCCGCGCGCGCGGAACGCCGCGGAAAAGAGGGTCATCACGACGACGAGCAGCGAGGCGTAGAGCAGCCACAACGCTACCGCCGTCACGAGCCGGGCGGCGTTGGAGCCGTCGAACAGCAACGCCATCATCCCCACGCAGGCCGCGGTACCTAACGCGGTTGCTGCCACAAGGAGCATGACTTGCGATACGATTTTCGCGATAACGAATGCACCGCGCGACAGCGGCTTGGTCAGCACGAGGATCGCCGTTCCCGAGCTCCGCTCCCCTGAGACCGCTCCCGCCCCTGCGATCACTACCGCAATCAGCACGAACTGGTCGAGATTCTTGAGGAACTGTCCGGAGGCGTCGAGCGCGGTCGGCGCCGGGAGCTGGATCACCACGCCCGGCTGCGTGGCGGCCATCGAGTGCACCAACGCCGGCGTGAGCACGGCGATGACCGGACTCGTTAGGCCGAGGAACACAAGCATCCCGGGAATAACCCAGAGCCGCCAAGTCCGGCGGATCTCGGTGAGCTCCTTGCGGAGGAAGGCGACGAGCCCCGTCATCGCGCCCCACCGCCGACGAGCTCGACGAACACCTCTTCCAGACCCGCTTCCTCGATCTCGAAGCGCCGAAGCGCCACGCCGGCAGCAGCAATCACCGCGTTCCAGGATCGCCACGGCGTCGCAGACGCGCTCGACGTCGGCGAGGATGTGGGTAGAGAAGAACACCGTCGTGCGCCCGCGGAGCGACGTGACCATCTCGAGCACCTCGCGTCGGCCAATCGGGTCCAGCGCGCTCGTCGGCTCGTCGAGCAGTAGCAGACTTGGCGCGTTGATAAGCGCTTGTGCGATGCCGAGTCGCTGCTTCATCCCTCGCGAGAAGCCGCCGACGCGCGTCGTGACCGAGGCGAGCCCCGCCATCTCGAGCAGCGCATCGGCGCGCGCTTCGAGCGTCGTGGGCTCGAGCCCGAAGAGTCGCCCTGCGAGATCGAGGTACTCGCGCGCCGTCATCCACGGGTAGAAGCCAGGCACGTCGGGGAGGAAGCCGATACTCGCTCGGACCGTGTCGCGCATACGCGTGACATCATGGCCGAGGACGTGCGCCGTGCCAGCGGTGGGACGTGCGAGTCCCGAAAGGATGCGCAGCGCCGTCGTCTTTCCGGCGCCGTTACGCCCCAGGAAGCCAAACACTACACCTGGCCGCACGACGAGATCAACGTGGTCGAGGGCGAGCGTGTCGCCGAACCGCTTGGTCAGGCCGCGGAGCTCGATCGCCGGCGCATCAGCCGCGGGGTCGGCCGCGCTCAACGCTGGTCGCGCGGGTTGTAGAGCACGTCCACGGCGCGCCGCGCGGCCTCGCCGCCCGCCGTGCTCGCGCCGGAGCCGGCGCTCGGAGCGTCCACGTCCGAGGCCACTCGCCCGGCCGCGAGGTAACCGATCGCTCCGGGCAGGTTGCCTAACGCGATGACGAGCGCCCACACCCACTTCCTGCCGCCTCGCACCGCGTCGCGTCGCACGAGGTCAACCAGTGCGTACGCTTGCGTCGCGACCTGCGCGACGATGAGCGCGAGCGTGATGGCGGCGACGGTGGTCGAGACCTCGAGGAGCCGGGCGAACCGGTCCAACATGGGCAAGCCTCCGGGCGTTTGGGTGTTCCTTCCAATTGAACTATGCAGGCGCGCGGTTGCTTCAACCAAGTAGGTAGCCAAAAGTTCTGCTACAGATCGCAGATGTTGATAGCAGGCGGAGGCGGCACCTTGCCAAAAATGGGGTCTTCCGGGAATTTCGGGAACGGTTGAGGTCAGCAGGGCCGCTGACACCACTGACACGACGCTGGGACCACCGACTCCCTCCTCGCTGCGCTCGGAGCCAATCGATCTGGAGTCGCGCGCGCGTTGCGCGCCCTCCCGCTCCTTTCGCCTTGCATCTAGCCTTTACGTATTGCAACACATCCCTGGTGTGCGGAGCTGTCTTTGCACGCGGAGCCCGTCAGCGGTGTCAGCGCAGTGTCAGCGGTTTCAGCGGCCCCTCACTTCGCTCGCAACCAGTGCTACTTGAAGTCGCTCGCGCTCGGCGCTCGCTCCTGCTCGTTCGCCAAGACTTCTGGCTACCTACTTAGTCTTAGCCCGGCCGCAATTTTCCACTGCACTCTGCTGGAACGCGGATAGTCACGGTCTCCCGCGTAGCGAGAAGGATGAAACCTTATCGTCAGGCGCGAGCGCAACGCGCACATAGCGTGATCCTGACGGAAATACGACCTCGTACGTGTACACTCGATCGTCGCCAAGCTCGCGGCGATCGAGCAGCACGAGCCGCTGCTGGGCGCCGAGCGTCCGCAGTTGGCTCTGGTAGAACTGCGCTGCATCGGGGAAGAATCCAGCACGCACGTACGCGAATTCGTTAGGCGTCAGCTTCCCCTCGCGAATCGTGTCGAGCAGACGCCCCACACGCGCCGTCACCTGCGGCTCCCGGTCGGCGATCGGCGCCGGAGCTTTGATCGCGAGGTCGGGATGAATGATCGAAGCGATGCCGTCGGCGATGCGCCCCGGATCGGCGTCGGCGGAATTGGCGAGGACGATGATGTCCAAGTCGTCGCCGATGAACCGAGACAGCTGCGTCTTGAAGCCCTGCCATGCTCCGCCATGCTCCTGCAGCGGCTTCCCTCCCCGCTCCTCGATCGCCCATCCCATACCGTAGGGATAGGGCTTCCCGCTGTTGAGTCGGACGGGCGTCAGAATCTGCGCCCAGCTCTCGGGCTTGAGGATCGCGCGGCGCTTCACGGCGGTATCCCAGGCAACCAGATCGCGCACCGACCAGTACAGCGATCCGTCGGCGGTCGTGTTGAGTTGCGGCGCGACCCACTCCTGATTCTTGAGCTGTCCGTTCTCGTGCCGATAGCCCGCCGCGCGATGCGGCACGATCTCGGAATCCTTCCGATAGTCGAAGGTGCTCGTCGTGTAATCGGGGATGCCCGACGTATGGTTTAGCAGATTCCTAACAGTGATCGTGCGCCAGCTCGCCGGCGCGTCGGGGAAGAACTTGGTGATCGGGTCGCTGAGCGACAGCTTGCCGTCCTCGACCTGCAGCATCACCGCCGTCGCCGTGAACATCTTGCCGAGCGAGCCGGATTGGAAAATCGTCTCGTCGGTGACCGGCACCATGTGCTCGACATTCGCAAACCCGTAACCTCGGGTCGTCACGGCGCCCTTGTTCACGATGCCGACGGCGACGCCGGGGACCTTCTGCCGCGTCATCTCGGCTTGCACGAACTCGTCGATCGGCGACGACTGACTCGCCCGACGTAAGACGCGTCCCGGATGACCGCCGGTGGTCCTTCCGTCATCGAACACGATCTCGCCATTCACCCAGACCGTCTTGATTCCCGTCGAGGGCGCGTGCGGATCTTTTATTGTCGCCCGATCGCCGACGCTCTTCGGATCGAACAGCACGAGATCGGCGGCGAGTCCGGGGCGAATGATGCCCCGATCGCTGATCCCGACGTTCGATGCGGACAGACTCGTCATCTTGCGCACCGCATCTTCGAGCGTGAGCACTTTGAGCTCGCGCACATAGTGACCCAAGACTCGTGGGAACGAGCCGAAT
Organism: Gemmatimonadota bacterium; assembly: GCA_003222065.1. Taxonomy (GTDB): domain Bacteria; phylum Gemmatimonadota; class Gemmatimonadetes; order Gemmatimonadales; family Gemmatimonadaceae; genus AG2. The sequence goes on from QHUV01000676.1 coordinate 5,380, forward strand.
CCCCTTGGGTGCGCGCCGTCGAGCGCGCCATCACTGCAGATGTTCGCGAACTTCCAGCGCATGATGGACGCGATGTCCCGCTCATCCATTCCCTTCGCGACGACGCTTTCGTCGGCCTGCCGCGCCTGTGACTCCGCGATGAGCGCCATGAGTGTCGTCGCTGGATCCGACTTGCGGATCGCCGCGATCTGCCCCACGTCCTTGCCGACGTACGTCGTGTCGAGCGCGAAGTCGCCTATTACGAGATCTTCGGGTGCCGCGACCTGCTTGAGAATGAAGTCCGTCTCGGCGCGGTCGCTGAAGTTTCGCTTTGGGTACAGCACGGTGAGCGTCGACTGCCACATCGTGTAGGGGTAAACATCGGCCGTCACCTGCACGCCCTCAGCCCGCGCGCGATTCAACGTCTCGATGAGCCGGTCGCCTTGGCCCCAGAGCGCGCGCATCGCGAGCTTCATGTGCGAGACCTGCACGGGCATCTTCGCGACGCGCCCGATCGTGATCAGCTCATCGAGCGCTTGCCAGAAGTCGCGATCCTCGCTCCGCATGTGGCTGATGTAGCGGCCACCCATGCCACCGGCGACCTTCGCGAGCTCGAGCACCTCCGCGGGCGCGGAGAAAATTCCGGGATCGTACTCCAACCCAGTCGAGAGGCCGAGCGCGCCGGCGGACATTTCTTCGGCGACGAGTTGCCGCATGCGCGACAGTTCGGAGTCGGAGGCCGCGCGCTTGAAGTCGTCGCCAAGGACGTTACGGCGAATTGTGCCATGGCCGACGTACGACGCGACGTTTATCGCCGCTGGTTGACTGTCGAGTCGCGCGAAAAACTGGACGAGCGGAAAGCGTGATTCTCCATCCGTTGACGATGCGGACTTCGGCGGCACGAGCCGGCGCTCCCGTCCCGTCGATGATCCTGGCGTTGACGATGAGCGTCGCTGGCGATTGCGCGGCCGCGTTCGAGCAAACGAAAGTGAGTGTCGCGAGGATTAGTGAGATACGCATCGATGTGCAGTGGTAGGCATGCGCCTATTCTATTCGCTGCGCCGAAATCCGTAACTGAACCAATTGGCCGCCTCGTAGGCCGTCTGACTGTGGAGAACCAGATTGGCGTGCTATAGCGGCATACTAGGTGCGACGAGTCGCCTCTCAACCCAGGCAAACGGGAGTCACCATGAAACCCTACGTCATTTGCCACATGATGCCCTCCGTCGACGGGCGCTTACGGGCCGATCGCTGGGACGTCCCGGAAGCAGGACATAAGGAATACGAGCGCACCGCGGACACCTACCACGCCGACGCCTGGGTCTGCGGGCGAAAGACGATGGAGGAGTTCGCCAAGGGACGACGCCGGCCGAAGCGCGCGCGCACGGGCAAAATTCCGCGCACCGATTACGTGATACCGCGTGAGAAGGGCAAGCGCTTCGCGATCGCGATCGACACGCGCGGCAAGCTGGCGTGGTCCGACAACGAGGTCGAGGGCGACCCGCTCATCGAGATTCTGACCGAAGATGTGCCGGACAGTTATCTCGCGTTTCTGCGCGAGCGCGGAATTTCGTATCTCTTCGCCGGCAAAAGAGCAAACGATGTCGATCTTGCCCTCGCGCTCGAGAAGCTACGCACCAAGTTCGGCGTGAAGAAGCTGATGCTCGAGGGCGGCGGCGAGACGAATGGCTCCTTCCTGCGCGAAGGGTTGGTGGACGAGCTGAGTCTCCTCCTCACGCCTGTCGCCGATGGACAGCCCGGTGAGCCAGCGCTATTCGATGTCGAAGGCGCGCACCATCGTAAGGCAATGGCGAAGCTCCGTCTCAAGTCGGTCCGCAGAGCGGCGGCTGACATGCTCTGGATACGGTACTCAGTGCGCACGAATGGCCGAGCAGATTAGGAGATTGATGCAGTGCCATCAGAGCCATTTGGTTTAAAGGAACTGATCCCACTTCTCGAGCAGGACGTCGTCCGCACGCTCGGTGTTCGCTATCGCGCAATCATCCACGATGCCGCGGCCAACGTCGAGATGATGGGCGGAGTGGCGCGGTGCGAGAAGCTCGTCGAAGACCTTCAGCAGTACTTCCAGGACAACCTCGGCGATACGAGCTGGCCGGCCTGTCCGCGGCATCCGTCGCATGCGCTCTCGTATCGCGACGGAGCCTGGTGGTGTGATCGTGATGCGGTCCCGATCGCCGCCGTTGGAGATCTGTCGGCGTAGGCTGCCCAACGACGCAGCGCGCCGCGAGACGAGCCGGCTCGTCCCTCACACCTGGCAGAACGAAAAGGCGCGCTGCAAACTCAGCGTGCCGCCGATTGTACTTCGCGAATCACTCAGCCATTCCGACCATGCTTCGCCGCCTCGCACTCGTCGCCTTCGCCGTCATCCTCGGCGTCGGTCCCCTCGTCGCGCAAGACACGACTCGCCGCGCTGGCATCCCGGGCAAACGAGATCTCGAGCTCGTCCCCGGACGCAGCGTCAACGTCGACACGGATGAAGGGACCTGGATCTCGCTCGACGTCTCGCCGGACGGGCGAACCATTGTCTTCGACCTCCTCGGTGATCTGTACACGATCCCGATCAGCGGCGGCACGGCGACGGGCCTAACGAGCGGCATTGCCTACGACGCCCAACCGCGATTCTCGCCGGACGGCAAGTCCATCCTCTTTACCTCCGATCGGGATGGAGGCGACAACGTCTGGGTCATGGACCTCGCGACGAAGCGGACGAAG
>QHUV01000069.1 GCA_003222065.1 Gemmatimonadota bacterium
TCCTTTTTCGATAGGCGTCGAGGAAGCCCGGCGTGACGTCGAAGCCCCACCCCGGACGCGCCCGATGCTCCTCGTACACCGATAAGCCCTCCGATAGCCATCTGGGAATGCGATGACCAGTCGAGCCTAACGTGAACGTGTGTGCAAGCTCATGCCACACTGTAGAACCCCAATTAAAGGGGCCGGCATCCTTCGCCGCCGGCGAGTCGAAGGCCAGCGTCGTACCGAAGCTCACGCCTAACGCGCCGAGCCCGGCGAGACCGACCGTGCGGACGGAGAAGTCCGCATGACTGCGATACACCTCGATGCGAATCGGCGGTGGCGGAGTGTACTTGTAGGTAGACGCGAAACGTGAGTAGGCCGCCTCGGCCAGCTCGGCGACATACGGCTCCAGCAGTGCCGACTCGTCCTTCTCGATCATGAACACGAAATGATCGGTCTTGATCTCGTCGTAGTTCTTGAAGGTGTCGAGCAGATCGAGCGTGTTCTTGATCCAGACGTTGTACGGGTCGCCCTTGAAGGATGTCTCGAGATCTTTTTTGCCCAGCGGCATCTGACCGAGCCGCAGCTCGTTCATGCCTAACAAGCCGAAGCCGCGCCAACTCTTGGCATCGAGCGCTACCGCCTGGCGCGCGAAGTCCGCGGCTTCCTTGTACTGTCGAACGCGCGCCGACAGCTCGGCGAGAGTATTGTAGAGCTCCGCGTCGCGCGGATTGACGGCGAGCGCCTGGCGTTTCGCGGTCTCGAATCCCGTCGTGTCGCCGACCAGGTACCGAACCGCGGCCCGGACGGCGAGCGCTTCGGATAGGGTGGGGTTGACGAGGAGAGCGCGATCCACCTCGCGCGCCGCGTCGGCGTACTCCTCGAGATCGAGATGCAGCACGGCGGCGAAAACGTGCGCTTCCGGATAGTTCGGATTCACCTTGAGCGCGCGCTGGACGAGCGAGTCAGCGCCTGATGTGCCGTCGAAGAACCGACGCCGCGCCTCGCCGAGCAGCGCGCGCGGATCGTTAGGATTCGTGCCCAGCAGCTCGTCGAAGGTCGTCTGTGCGTCGGCGCTGTTGTACTTCTCGAGGAACATCTCGCCAAGCGCCAGACGCGCATCATCGCCTTCGGGTGTGTCGCTCCCCTCTTGCACCGCTCGGTCGAACGCCTTCAAAGCGTCCTTGAACAGCTGCGGACTGGTCGCGCCCAGGTATCGACAGGCAATCGCGACCGCCTTGAGATCGGCGGCGCTGAGCCCCGCCGCACCCGCGCCATTGTAAACGTCGATGAAGTGATCGAACTCCTGCATCGCCCGATCGCGATCGCCGCGCTCGTAATGCAGTATCGCCACGTTGAGCGCTGCCGTGAGGCTGTCCGCCGCGTGCGCGGCGCGAGCGCGCAGAAATGCTTGCTCGGCATCGGCGTTCTTGCCGCGCTCGTGGAGCACCTCGCCGAGCATGGTCCAGAGCTGAGCACCTTTCGGCGCCGAGGTCGCGCGACGTGCCGTGTTCTCAGCCTCGTCGTATTTGCCGACGGCAATCAGCGACCTAACGAGTCCACGTTGCGCCGTCACCCATTCGTCGTCGCTCGGTGGTACTTTCGTGAACGCGGCCGCGGCCTGCTCGTACTTGCCGGTACGCAGCAGCGTCGTCGCGTCGTCGACCGACTGCGCTGAGGCAGGCAATGCCACGCACAGCAGGACGCAGGCAAAGCAGATCCCTCGCTTCGCTCGGGATGACGTTTGCGCTCCACGCTCAACGCTCCACGCTCTACGCTCTACGCCTAACGCTCTACGCCTCACGACCGTCCCTCCATCGCCCGAATCGCCTTCGCCTTCATCGCCAACTCCACCAGCAGGTTTTCGAGCGCGTCGTCATACGCGTCGGCGCTCAGTGACGCCTTACGCTTCTTCAGCTCATCGATGCGGCCTTCGAGCGCGAAGCGTTCCTTGTACAGCGCGGCGAGCTTCGGGTCGTTCGCGCCCACTGCCGACGCGTAGACGCCACCGCCGCCGCCGAGAAACACGCGGCGCGCGAGCGAGCCGTCACCGTTGGCGGCAACCCGAACGTCCGGCTCGGCCGTGCCCTTCTTGTCTCCGTCATCGTCGAGCTGGGCGTGCTCGGTTTGCAAGCGGCCCTGATCGTCGTAGTACCGCTTCGTCTCCGTCACCGCATAACGATACGCTTCGAGCAACGAGACACGTCCGTCCTTGTCGACGTCGGCGCCGTCACCGGTAAGGGCGGCGATGAAATAGCGCGCGAACACCGACTCGTTGCGCTCGAAGCTGCTCTTCGTCGCCGTGATCACGATCCGATTCGCGGCGGACAGCACCGGCAGCATGTCACCACTCGCACTCGTGAGATCGACGAGGGCCACTTGCTGCGCGGTGAACGGCGCGAGATCATGCGCGAAATCGCGCGCCGAGAGATCGGGACCGGGCAGGCTGATCTTGGAGTCCTCTCCGGCACCGCTGCCGTGTCCGATGAGCACGATTACCACCTGATCGCCGGCTGCCGCCCGTTTCGCGAATCGCGCGAGGGTCGCTTCGACGTTTGCTTTCGTCGAGGCGCCGCTGATTCGCGGATCCTTCGCGCCCTCCTCCGCCAGATACACGACTTCGGAATCCGGCATTGCGTACCGCTTCCGCGCAACGTCGGCGAGCGCGAGACCCCAGTTGCGAAACTGCTCCGTGTACTGCGGCGCTCCTCCAAGCCCGGTGACGATAAGGAGATGCGTCCGCTGAGCGTGGAGCGTGGAGCGTGGAGCGTGGAGTGCGAGAAGACCGAGTATCAGCGTCGCAGAGTGACGACGAACGCACGCCCCACGCGTCATACGAGGCCTCGCTGCTTCCGATATGCCCACTCCGTGCACACGAGGCCGACGAGCATGAGGAAGATGACCGGCATGTCCCACAGATCCATCTGATTCACCACCGTCACGCCGCGTTTGCTGAGTGCGATGTCCTCGGGCAGAGCATTCACCGTCGATGGCGTGTAAAACTTGCCGCCCGTCTCACGCGAGATGCGCTGGAGCAGCGATGCCCGCATTTCGGCGTCCACAAACTCGCGAGAAGCTTCGCTTGCCGGATTCACTCGCACATAGGTCGGATCGCTCGCACGGTCGCGAATCGTATCCGGCGCCGGCCGCCCCGCGATCTTCGGTGGCGACGACGACTTGGCAACGTCCTCGACTTCGGCGACGATCTGATAGTTACCGGCTTCGTCAGGCGTGAAAGTCGCCCGGTACTCACCGTCGCGATCGACGGCCCACTCCATCGGTAGGTCACGTGTCGCGCCCGATGGCGCCGTTAGGTGCGCGACGACGTGCGCATCGTTGCGCATCACGAAGCCGCTGTCCGCCACTTCGGCGTTGAGGGCGATCGGCTCCCGCGCACCCGTCACGTCGCTCTGCGACGTGACGGTGATCCGGTTTGGAACGTCGCTCGTGAGCCAGCGCAGGAGCTGGCGCCAGAACGTCACGAACGTCGGATCGTCGACGGCAACCTCGGCCCCCATCTTCCACTGGAAGGTGTCCTGGATGGGGAGCGCGATGGCGATTCCCTTACCGAAGCGTTGATAGCAGAGCACCGGCTGCTCGTAATGCCTGACGTGCTCGCCCGGCGCTTCGGCGCGACCGCCCTCCGGCACGACGCCGTTGAGTAGCACGACCGCGCCCGGCTTGATGCCGCGAAGGAAGTTCACGCTCGTCACGGCCGGCAATGCCTTCCACCTTTCGCTCGATTTGTCTTCTGTCGGCGCGACTTGGGTCGCGGCGCTCGCCGCGCCGGCCGGAGTCAGCTCGGCCTTGATGTCGGCAAGAAAAGTGAGCGAATCCGGAACCGCTTCGCCGCCGATCACCACCGGCATTACTGGCGCGAGCGGGGTACCGGTGTAGCCGCCCTCGCCGAACGCGTGCCGCCCGCCTAACAACAGCAACCCTCCCCCACGCACGCTCACGAAGTCAGCCAGCATCTGCAGCTGATCGCGCGTCAGCAAACTGGCGTCGACGCTGCCGAGGATGATGCCGCGATAGCGAAACAGCTCTTCACGCGTCTTCGGGAACCCGCCGGCCAGCTCTTCGCCGTTGTCGACGTCGAAGCGTTGAAAGGTGTTCTCCGCGGTTCGCTGCAGCGTCACCAGCTGAAGGTTCGAGTCGCTGGCCACGGCGCGGCGGATGAATGCCATCTCCGAGCGCGGCTCACCCTCGACGTAAAGAATCTTTTCCCGCCGGTCGCGAACGACGACGAGTGCTTGCTGCGCGTTGTTCTGCGTCACCTGCTCGCCAGCCTGGGGAGCGATGCGAAACGTCAGGGTTCTCGCCCCAGCATCGTTCAGCGCGACGTGCACCCGAACGGGGGCGAGGTCGCCATCGGATGGCAGCTTGACGTCCTGCGAGGCGATGACGCGTCCTTCGTCCTCCACGACGAGCGGCACCTTCTGGCCGCCGTAGCCGCGCTGCCTAACGAGCACGTCGGCCATGAGGGCGCTTCCCTTGAGTGCCGTCCGTGCCGTCTCGACGCGCCGGATCTCGATATCCTTGTCGAACTTGTCACGCCCGATCCCGACCGTGAAGACCGGGACGGAGCGCGCGCGCAGCGACAGCAGCTCGTCGCCAAGAGGCGTCCGCGCGTTGTCGGCACCGTCGGTGAACACGACGAGACCCGACAGCGGTACCGCCTCCAGCTCCTGCCTTGCGTGCTCGACGGCGTCGCCAAGCCGCGTGCTCGTGCCATCGAACGTCACGTCGTCGGCGCTGGCGATCCGCTGCGTCGCCGTCGAGAATCGGAAATAACGCACGAGAAACCGGTCCCCGAGCGCCTTTCGAATTGCGCTGTCTCGTCCGGCGACGAGATGCCGCACGACGTCAGCGCGCGTCTGTGGCCGTGCGTCGCCGGCGTCGACGTCGGCGATCTGCATGCTGCGCGAGTCGTCGATCAATACGCCAACGTAGTTGCGCTGCGGGACCGCCGCCGAAAGCAGCAGCATCGGCCGGAAGAGGCAGAACACCAGAAGGAGGATCGCCGCCCCTCGCAGCGTACCGAGAATCCACCGATCGCGCCGTGTGCTCTTGCCGCGGACCGCGGCGTACGTGAGAATCGCCGGCACGCCGACGAGCGCACCCGCGACGAGCAGCACGATGACCGAGGTCGGGGATCCAAAGGCGAAATCCCCCTTCTCGAACACCGCTAGCCGGTACTTGAAGAAAAATGCGAAAACTGACTCGAGCCAGTTCGCCATGCTGCTTTTTGCTATCTGGTATGCGTCGATCGAATTGGTACACGGCGCGCACGTTCAACGTTGCCGCGCGACACTAGAACTGACGAAAAGCTTACGGGCGGAATTCCATCGGACCTTAGCTTAGGTACCTAGCGCTCATGAGGTGCTAGGTGCTGGGTGCTAGCCCGCACACCTCAAGCACCTATCACCTAGCACCTAGCACCTTTTATCCCATGCATCCTCGGTATCTCACAACAGACGTCTTCACCGATCACCTGTTCGGCGGTAATCAGCTTGCGGTTTTTCCCGACGCGTCGGGGATCGCTCCTGAGCTTATGCCACAGATCGCACGAGAGTTCAACTATTCCGAGACGACTTTCGTGCTCCCGCCGACCGATCCGAAGCATACTTGCCGTGTACGAATCTTTACCCCCGGGAGCGAGCTCTCGTTTGCCGGCCACCCAACGATCGGCACGGCACACGTGCTGGCGACGATCGGAGCGGTCGAGCTCACTGGCGACGAGACCCACCTCATCCTCGAGGAGGGCGTAGGGCCCGTGCCCGTCACGATTCGCGCCACGGACGGAAAGCCGACCTTCGCGCAACTCACGGTGGCCAAGCTCCCTGAAGTTCTTCCCCCGCCACCGCACGCCGACCGCCTGGCCGCAATGCTCTCGCTCACGACGAATGACCTCGTTGGCAGCGACATGCCCCCGGAGACCATCTCTTGTGGTACGCCGTTTCTCTTTGTTCCGCTGCGTGACCGACGCGCGGTCGCCTGTGCGCGGCCCAAGCCTGACCTTTTCGAAGAGACGTTGCGTGGCTATGCAACGAACATGGTGATGGTGTTTGCCCTCGACGCGGAACGTCCGTCGTCGGACGTGCGGGCCCGCATGTTCGCGCCCCTCATCGGCGTGCCGGAGGATCCTGCCACCGGCAGTGCCGCGGTCGGACTCGGCGGTTATCTCGCCGCTCGCGATCCACGCTTCGACGGCACACTGCGCTGGGTGGTCGAGCAGGGGTTCGAGATGGGCAGGCCGAGTATTCTCGAGGTCGAGGTGGATAAGACGGCGGGGCGAATCACGTCGGTGCGGTGCGGAGGACGGTCTGTCGTCGTGTGCGAAGGAAGAATGCAGGTGGCGGCGCAAGCCTAGTGTGTCATCCTGATTGAGCGTAGTGACCGAAGGATGACAGTTACGCAAACTAGCGCTGCTTGATCTCGTCGAGCTCCTCTAACGAGCGCGGCCAATCTTCTTTGAGCAGGCGCGATAGTGCTCGATCGGCCAACAGCTTCCCATCGGTCTGACACGTCGGACAGTAGTTCGTCTCATTGTCCGCATAACGAATCCGCTGCACCGGCGACCCGCACACCGGGCACGGCTTGCCGTAGCGGCCGTGAACCGCCATCGCGTCGCGGAACGCCGTGACCTTCTCGGGAAATCCGTCGCCGATCTCGGCGCGCAACCGCTCGGTCCATTCGATGAGCGTCGCACGCGTCGCCTGGTAAAGCGTCTCCATCTCTTCTGCCGTCAGGCGTCGCGTCAACTTTACTGGGGAGATACGCGCGCGGTGTAGAATCTCGTCGGAGTAGGCGTTGCCAATTCCACTGAACAGTCGCGGATCGGTGAGCGCGCGCTTCACCGTGTGACTCTCGCTCGTCAGGCGCTCGGCGAACGAACCGAGAGTGGCGTCGAGCACCTCGAGCCCTCCACGATCAAAGGTGGCGAGCGCGGCAGCACCGGCGACGATGTGGAGTGACGCGCGTCGCTTCGTCCCCGCCTCCGTGAGCAACAACGTGCCGGTGGAGAACTCGAAGGCCGCGAGATCGATCTTCGAGACCGGCTTCTTGCCCGCGTCCCGCCACTTGAGGCGACCAGCGATCATGAGGTGGAGGACCATGAACAGCTCCTCGTCGAGCGCGAAGACGATACGCTTTCCAAGCCGGCGCACGTCGATGACGCGCCTCCCCTTCACGCTCGAGAGTGGGGGCTCGACGCTGCGCAGCAAGAAGGGGCTGCGCAGGTGTACGTCCACGAGCTCGGCACCGACGACGCGTCGCGTCAGCGCTTCGACGTACACGGTGATGTCTGGTAGCTCGGGCAC